>JAWWBW010000055.1:0-14852 GCA_033720775.1 Oleiphilaceae bacterium
AGCGGTGGGGCGAGATGCTAAATCTCGCGCAACATCCTTGAACCGACGAACGTTAATAACCCTGTTTCAAACTCTCGTTGACCAGGTCACGCAGTTCTTTGCCGGGTTTAAAGTGAGGAACATACTTGGCATCAAGGGTCACGGACTCACCGGTTTTGGGATTGCGGCCTACACGCGGAGCACGATAATGTAATGAAAAACTCCCGAAGCCGCGGATTTCAATGCGTTGACCGGAAGCTAAAGTTGAGGACATGAGATCTATTATTGTCTTGACGGCCAGCTCTACATCTTTTACCGACAGCTGGCTTTGCTTGGAGGCAATAATCTCAACCAATTCGGACTTTGTCATTGATTTTCCCTAAAAAAATAGTCTTTTTTTAGTGTAGACAAAGAAATTTAAAAGACAAAAAAAACGGGCCTGCTGGCCCGTTTTTTAGATTGTTTAACAAATAGTTAGTGGCTTTTGGCCCGTCTTATTTGTTTTGCATCTGCTCTTTGATCAGATCACCGATAGTGGTCGGACCAGCAGACTCAACCTGCTTCTCTCGCACTTCTTTCAGCGCTTGTTTCTCGTCGTCGATGTCTTTCGACTTAACCGACAAGTTGATGACGCGATTCTTGCGATCGATATTGATGATCTTCGCTTCAACCTCATCACCCACTTTCAATTGCGTGGTCAGGTCTTCAACGCGATCCTGGCTCATTTCAGAAGCTTTCAACACAGCGTCTACGTCGGCATTCAGCTCAACAGTCGCTTCTTTCGCATCTACTTCTTTCACAGTACCAGTCACGATAGTGCCTTTGTCGTTCACTTGAACGTATTCAGCAAACGGATCGCGCTCAAGCTGCTTGATGCCCAGAGAGATACGCTCACGCTCAGGATCTACAGACAGAATGACAGTTTCGATCTCGTCACCTTTCTTGTACTTGCGAACCGCATCTTCGCCCTGCTCGTGCCAGGAGATGTCAGACAGGTGAACCAGACCATCGATACCACCATCCAGACCGATAAAGATACCAAAGTCAGTAATAGACTTGATCTTGCCGCTGATGTGGTCGCCTTTGTTGAACTTGCCAGAGAACTCTTCCCATGGGTTGGGGTGACACTGCTTGATACCTAGGGAAATACGACGACGCTCTTCGTCGATATCCAGCACCATAACTTCCACTTCGTCGCCAACCTGGACAACTTTGGAAGGATGGATGTTCTTGTTGGTCCAATCCATTTCAGAAACGTGAACCAGACCTTCAACACCTTCTTCGATCTCGGCGAAACAGCCGTAATCGGTCAGGTTAGTAACACGCGCCATTACACGGGTGTTCTCTGGGTAACGCTCTTTGATTTGTACCCATGGATCTTCACCCAGTTGCTTCAGACCCAGTGATACACGGTTACGCTCGCGGTCAAACTTGAGTACCTTAACAGTGATCTCATCGCCTACATTCACGATTTCGCTTGGGTGCTTGATGCGCTTCCAGGCCATATCAGTGATGTGCAGCAGGCCGTCTACGCCGCCCAGATCAACGAAGGCACCGTAATCGGTCAGGTTCTTAACGATACCCTTGGCTTCCATACCTTCGGTCATGGACTCCAGCAGTGCATCGCGCTCAGCGCTGTTCTCAGCTTCCAGTACGGAACGACGGCTAACAACCACGTTGTTGCGCTTCTGATCCAGCTTGATCACTTTGAATTCCAGTTCTTTACCTTCGAGGTGCAGAGTGTCGCGAACCGGACGTACATCTACCAGAGAACCTGGCAGGAAGGCACGGATAGATTTCAGGTCGACAGTGAAGCCGCCTTTAACCTTGCCATTAATCACACCCTTAACAATCTCTTCAGCTTCGAAAGCTTTCTCGAGTTCTTTCCACGCTTCGGCACGCTTCGCCTTCTCACGCGACAGACGGGTTTCACCGAAACCGTCTTCTACCGCATCCAGCGCAACATCTACAGTATCCCCGATTTTCAGGTCTACTTCGCCGTTCTCAGCAATAAACTGCGACAGAGGAATTACACCTTCAGACTTCAGGCCGGCATTTACCGTTACCCAGTCACTGTCGATGTCTACCACTACACCCTGAACGATCGACCCTGGGGTCATATCGATTTCTTTCAGGCTCTCTTCAAATAACTCAGCAAAGCTCTCGCTCATTACATTTCCTGTGATTAATGGAATCCGTATCACCAGTTAATACGGGTTATTCAATGTTCCGGCGACCTGCGTTACTGGCAACGGCATCAGGTCACACGCCTCGGGTAAAACTAGCTCTTCTGCAGCTTCGCATCGATTAATGCCAAGACCTGCTCTAAAACTTCTTCAATAGAAAGACGGGTTGTATCCAGAGTGACGGCATCTTCTGCCGGCTTTAATGGTGCGTTCGCACGCCCCATATCCCGGGCATCTCGTTCTTCTATCTCCCGCAAAAGGGTCGCGATTCTAACATCTTCACCTTGCGCCTTCAACTGCTTGTAGCGCCGCTCGGCTCGTGCCTCGGCCGAGGCAATCATAAACACCTTTACGGGCGCATCCGGGAATACCACCGTACCCATATCTCGCCCATCGGCCACCAGCCCCGGCGCCATGCGAAAATCACGCTGACGCTGCAACAATGCCGCTCTTACTTGAGGCAAAACGGCAACAATCGAAGCGTTATTGCCGCAGGTTTCAGTGCGCAATTCCTTGCTCACATCTTCACCCTGCAACAGCACCTTCACCGGCTCGCCAAAGTCGGACGCTTTAAATGAAATATCCAACCCTGCAGCACATTCAGCCACCGCGGCCTCGTTCTGCAAGTCCAAGCCTTTGCGACTGGCAGCCAGTGCGGTTAAACGATATAAGGCGCCACTGTCGAGCAAATGCCACCCCAACTTTTTCGCCACCAACTGACAAATTGAACCTTTGCCTGAACCACTGGGGCCATCAATCGTCAGCACCGGTGCCAGCTCACTCATGCCTTACCCTCGCTTACGCTCAGTTTGAATCCTACCTGGGTCGCCAGCTCGACGAAGTTGGGGAATGACGTTGCCACATTGGCGCAATCATTAATCACAATCTCTCCTTCAGCGCGCAAAGCAGCGACAGCAAAGGACATCGCAATGCGGTGATCACCATGGCTATGTACCGTACCGCCCTTGATACGACTACCATTGATGACGATACCATCCGGCTTGACTTCGGTGCGCACACCTAACTGTGCCAGCCCATCTGCCATCACCTGAATACGATCACTTTCTTTTACGCGCAATTCTTCGGCACCGCTTAATACCGTTTGCCCCTCAGCGCAAACTGCCGCAATGAAGAGCACTGGGAATTCATCTATTGCAAGCGGCACTTGGTCTTCGGGAATCGCAATGCCTTTGAGCGGCGCATGTTTCACGCGTAAATCACCAACAGGCTCGCCACCTACTTCGCGCTCATTCGAAATTTCAATGTCTGCGCCCATCAAGCGCAAAATATTAATCACACCAACACGGGTTGGGTTAAGCCCCACGTGTTCCAGCGTCAGATCTGCACCAGGCGTAATTGATGCCGCCACCAAAAAGAAGGCTGCCGAAGAGATATCCGCCGGCACATCAATCTTACCGGCCTGCATACTGCCACCGCCTTGTATGATCGCTGTCGCGCCATCGCGCTCCACCTTATAGCCAAAGCCGTTCAACATACGCTCTGTGTGATCGCGCGTGGGAGCCGGTTCGGTCACACGGGTTTCACCTTCTGCATACATACCTGCCAGCAACAGACATGACTTCACCTGCGCACTCGCCATTGGCATCACATAATCGATGCCTTTAAGTTTCTGGCCGCCTTTGATATTAAGCGGCGGTCGTCCACCTTCTGCTGACTCGATCACCGCTCCCATGGTACGCAGAGGCCCGGCTACGCGCTCCATCGGGCGCTTGGACAGCGACTCATCTCCGGTCAATTCTGTATCGAAGGGCTGCCCCGCCAACAGACCGGCAAACAAGCGCATTCCCGTTCCGGAGTTACCAAGATAGATGGGCCCCGGAGGCGCCTGTAAGCCATGCAAACCCACACCGTGGATGCGTACTCGCCCCTTATCCGGCCCTTCAATCACCACGCCCATATCCCTGAAGGCCTGCAAGGTTGCCAGCGCATCCTCACCCTCTAGAAAGCCCTCAACTTCGGTCACGCCCTCAGCCAGAGCACCCAACATAATGGAGCGGTGCGACATGGATTTATCACCCGCTACGCGAATGCGACCTTCTACACTACCGCCAGCTTGGGCAGTAAAAACGATATTTTTTGTATTCATGGTATTGGTATAAGACTGTCCGGAAAGAATCTTGGTAAAGTGCTCGCGAGCAGCCCGCGCCCGGGTAAACACACCCAGCATGGTCTGACTATCGTGAGCAGCTATGGCCTGACGCAACTTGTTCAGGTCCGCCGTAAAATGATCGAGAACTTTTAATGTGGCCTCACTGTTGGCAAGAAAAATGTCATGCCACATAACCGGGTCACTTGCGGCGATACGGGTAAAATCCCTAAATCCACCTGCCGCATAACGAAAAATATCCTGATTGTCCTCTTCGCCTGCAAGGGTATCAACCAGAGAAAATGCAATTAAATGCGGCAAATGGCTCGTTGCCGCTAACACCTCATCATGGTGCTTAACGCCCATTTCGAGCACGGTCGCACCACAGGCTTCCCACATACGGCGCACCAGCGCCAAGGCTGCAGGAGCCGTGTGAGGCAAAGGCGTGAGAATAACTTTGTGGTTTACAAACAGGCTTTCATTAGCAGCCGTGACACCGCTTTTCTCGGAACCCGCGATGGGGTGCCCTGGCACCACGGCGGGCAACACCTCACCAAAAACACTTTCGACCGCCTCAACAAAGGTGCCCTTGACGCTACCGACATCCGTCAACACCGCCCCGGGCTTGAGGTGAGGCTTGACCTGCTGTAACACCTCTTCAAAGGCCTTAACGGGCACAGCAATGACAACGACATCCGCACCTGACACCGCCTCGGCTATCGTTACCGCCGCCTCGTGGACCACACCGAGCTCCACACCCAGTTTTGCATCATTCACACGCGGCGTATAACCCACTGTATGCGCGACAAAGCCGCTACCACGCAAGGCCTTGCTGAGTGAACCACCAATCAGCCCCAGGCCGATCACGGCGAGTCTGGCAACTTCGGGCTGACTCATAACACCTTCGCAAGCGCTTCGATAAAGCGCGCATTTTCTTCTTGCAAGCCAATCGACACACGCAAGTGATTGGGCATACCATAATTGGCAACGGGCCTCACAATCACCCCCTCACGCAACAGGGCCTGATACACCTCTCCGGCCGGGCGACCACAATCGACGCAAATAAAATTTCCACGCGAAGGGATATAGTCTAAACCCTGCACCTTAAAGCCTTCTTGCAGCTGCGCCATCCCGTCGTTATTTACCTGCACACTGCGCTGGAGATACGCGTCATCGTCCAACACCGCCGTCGCGGCAGCCAGTGCCATGCTGTTCACGTTAAAAGGCTGGCGCACGCGATTGAGAATATCTGCAAGCTGCGGATTAGACACCGCATAGCCAACCCGTAACGACGCCAAGCCCCAGGCTTTAGAAAACGTGCGCGTGACAATCAGGTTGCCAAAATCGGGCAATAAGCGAAGCCCATCCGGAGCATCGGACTCCTGCTGATATTCGATGTAGGCTTCATCCAAAACCACGATCACATTTTCAGGCACGCGCTCAAGAAAACGACGAATTTCAGCTTCGGAAAGCATGGTACCTGTGGGATTATTGGGATTGGCAATAAAAACGAGACGCGTACTGTCACTGATTGCCGCCAACATAGCCTCCAGGTCATGCCCCCATTCTTTTGCAGGCACAACCACAGCCTTGGCATTGACCGCCATGGTCGAGAGCGCGTAAACCGCAAACGCGTATTGCGAATAAACGACATCAACCCCAGGCCCGGCAAAAGCGCGCGCGATGATGTCCAGCACATCATTGGAGCCATTCCCCAAAGTCAGCATCGCCGGCTTGAGGTCGAACTTCTCTGATAATGCTGCCTTTAAAGCAAAGCCATTGCCATCAGGGTAACGGCACGTCTGAGTCATGACTCGCTCCATGGCAGACACCGCCATCGGACTTGGACCCAAGGGATTTTCGTTGCTAGCCAGCTTCACAATGTTGGAGATGCCCAGTTCGCGCTCCAGCTCCTCGGTAGGCTTTCCCGGCTGATATGGACTCAGCGCGGCCACTCCCGGCATCGCCAACGCAAGGTAATCACATGCCATAAGCTAACACTCTCCTTTTAGATTCGTGCCGAAAACAGACATAACAGAAAGACCGAAGGACTTATAAAACGCCAATCGGGTACGACCCGAGATGCTTGATTTCGACCGCATCCGGCGAGATTTCAGAGATCACCGCCTTCACCCGCTCGTCCTCAATATGGCCTTCAAAGTCGATATAGAACACATAGGCCCAGGTTCCACTCTGCGAAGGGCGGGTCTCAAGGCGCGTTAGACTGACATTGTGACGGTGAAAAGGCTCAAGCACATGGTATAGCGCACCCGGTTTGTTTTTGACTGAAACCAAAATGGAGGTTTTATCGGCCCCACTGGGTGGCACCACTTTAGAACCAACAATAAGAAAGCGCGTCGTGTTATCGGGGCGATCTTCAATATTTTCAGCCAGCTTGTGGAGCTGGTAACGTTCCGCCGCCATATCTCCAGCAATCGCCGCAACACCTTTCTCGGCGGCCGCGAGTCGCGCAGCTTCAGCGTTACTGCCGACCGCAACACGCTCAACTTGCGGGCAATGAGAGTCAAGCCACTTGCGGCATTGCGCTAGTGACTGCTGATGGGAATATACCCGTTTGATCTGCTTAATGTCCTGCTCGGTTGCACTCAGCAAGTGGTGATGAATGCGCAGTTTAACCTCGCCCGAAATATAAAGTGGCGAGTCGACAAAACTGTCGAGCGTGTGATTGACCATGCCTTCAGTGGAATTCTCGACGGGCACAACACCATAATTCGCCTGCCCTGATTCTACCTCGCGAAACACCTCGTCAATGGCTGCCAAAGGCTGCGCCTTGACAAAATGTCCAAAATGCTTGAGTGCCGCCGCGTGGGTAAACGTGCCTTCCGGCCCCAGAAATGCCACGCTCATGGGTTTTTCGAGCGCCAGACAGCAAGACATAATCTCGCGAAACAGTTTGGCCATGTCTTCGCCAGGCAGCGGCCCCTTATTGCGCTCCATCACGGCACGCAAGACTTGCGCCTCACGCTCTGGCCGGTAGTACTGCACCTCACGCCCCTGCGCGGCTTCCTGCTTGACCTCCGCCACCTGTTGCGCACATGCTGCACGTTGATTAATCAGGTCCTGGATCTGCTTATCGATCGAATCGATCTGTTGGCGCAGCCCGTCAAGTTTGCTCTCATCACCCATATTCTTTACCTGCCGGCACTACTGCACGGTTGGTGCATCATCACCCGTTTCATTATTCTCCGCAGCGCCTGCATCAACACCAGCATCGTCATCTTCAAGGCCTGCTTCGTCATCGCCCGCGCTTTCTTCGATACGCTCTACACCCACCAGACGCTCACCTTCCTGAGAAAGCTTAATCAAACGCACGCCTTGCGTGTTACGCCCCAATACCGAGACCTCTTCAGTGCGTGTACGTACTAATGTGCCCTTGTCGGAAATCAGCATCAGCTCATCCCCCTCAAACACCTGCACTGCGCCAACGAGATCTCCGTTACGCTCGGAACACTGCATGGCAATCACGCCCTGACCACCGCGATTGATTACCGAGAACTCCTCGAGCCGTGTGCGCTTACCATAGCCATTCTCACTGGCCACCAGTAGCACACCACCCTCTTGAGGAATAATCAGTGATACCACCTGGTGCTCTTCGGCCAGTTTAATGCCTCGTACCCCGCGCGCCGTACGCCCCATCGCGCGCACATCACTTTCCTTGAAGCGAATCATCTTGCCAGAGCTGCTCATGAGCATAATGTCTTGCTCACCATCGGTAATCGCCGTGCCGATCAAGGTATCGCCTTCATCCAGCGCCAACGCAATCAAACCGCTGGATCGTGGGCGAGAGAAGTTTTCGAGAGGTGTCTTTTTCACCGTGCCTTTTGCCGTTGCCATGAACACATAGTGATCGGCAGCATACTCACGAATCGGCAGAAACGTGGTAATACGCTCCCCCTCTCCCAAGGGCAGAATATTGACCATGGGGCGGCCTTTAGAACCACGACTGGCTTGCGGAATCTCGAACACACGCAACCAGTAAACCTTGCCCTTATTACTGAAACAAAGAATGGTATCGTGGGAATTGGCAACCAGAAGCTTCTCGATAAAGTCTTCATCTTTCATCGAGGTCGCCGATTTACCCCGCCCGCCGCGGCGTTGCGCCTGATAATCTTCCAGCGGCTGGGTTTTGGCATACCCCGTATGCGAAATTGTAACCACCAGATCCTCTTCTGTGATCAGGTCGGCCACCGTCAGATCTCGGCGCGAAGACATAATTTCAGTGCGACGCTCATCGCCGTATTCTTCGCGAATGGCTTCAAGCTCTTCGCGAATCACCTGCATCAATTTGACTGGATCACTCAAAATACCGAGCAATTCTGCAATACGCTCCAGAATTTCGCGATATTCTGCAATGAGCTTTTCGGTTTCAAGACCGGTTAAGCGGTGCAGTCGCATGTTAAGAATTTCCTGTGCCTGAACCGGCGACAGGTAATATTTGCCATCATGCAAGCCGTATTGTGGCTCCAGGTCGTCCGGGCGGCACGCGTTTTCGCCCGCGCGTTCCAACATGCCGGTCACCTCGCCTGGCAACCAGGGCTGCGCCAACAGGCGCTCCTTGGCTTCTGCCGCCGTTGGCGACTTCTTAATCAATTCAATAACTGGGTCGATATTAGCCAGAGCAACGGTCAAACCTTCGAGCACATGCCCACGCTCACGCGCCTTGCGCAGCTCATAAACGGTACGACGAGTGACCACTTCGCGGCGATGCTTAACAAAGATTTCGAGCGCCTGCTTCAGATTGATGGTCTTGGGTTCGCCATCAACCAGCGCCACCATATTGATACCGAACACATTCTCAAGCTGGGTCTGGGCGTAGAGATTGTTCATGATCACGTCAGGCACTTCACCACGACGCAATTCGATCACAATGCGCATGCCTTCCTTATTGGATTCATCGCGCAGCTCAGTGATGCCTTCTATCTTCTTGTCTTTAACCAGCTCTGCAATTTTCTCGATGAGTCGCGCCTTATTGACCTGATAGGGAATTTCGGTAACAACAATTCGCTCTTTGCCCTTGGCGTCGGTCTCGACTTCGTAACGCGCCCGCAGATAGATTTTGCCTCGACCCGTGCGATAAGCCTCAATAATTCCCGCGCGGCCATTGATGATCGCGGCTGTGGGGAAGTCCGGCCCGGGTACGATTTCCATCAACTGATCAACGTCCATTTCAGGGTTGTCCATGATGGCCAAACAAGCGCCCACCACTTCGGTGAGGTTGTGCGGAGGAATATTGGTCGCCATGCCAACCGCGATACCCGACGAACCATTAACCAGCAGGTTCGGAACACGTGTCGGCAACACCTCAGGGATCTGCTCTGTACCATCGTAGTTTGGTACAAAATCAACGGTTTCTTTGTCGAGATCAGCCAGCAGTGAATGGGCCAGCTTCTGCATGCGAATTTCGGTGTATCGCATGGCCGCAGGGTTGTCACCATCAATGGAACCAAAGTTACCCTGGCCATCGACCAGCATGTAACGCAAGGAGAATGGCTGTGCCATGCGCACGATGGTGTCGTATACGGCAGAATCACCATGCGGGTGATACTTACCAATAACATCACCCACTACACGGGCAGATTTTTTATACGCCTTGTTCCAGTCGTTGCCCAGTTCGCTCATGGCAAACAGCACGCGACGATGCACCGGTTTGAGACCGTCACGGGCATCTGGCAACGCCCGACCCACGATTACGCTCATGGCATAGTCGAGATAGGATTGTTTGAGTTCGTCTTCGATATTAACTGGAAGGATTTCTTTAGCGTGCTCACCCATGTGGATCGCGTTCCTATTATTCTGACCGTTTATTCTGAATACTTATTTCGGCATTTGCTTGCCTGCCACCACGTGGCAGCAAAGCCAGATGTGCTCCAGCTTGTTTTAGCAGCCGTTTCGCCAGCACTTACGCACCCGTTCAACAGCCGAAAGCGATTAAAACAAAGCAGCCGATTCTAGCATACTTCATCACCAAAAGTGACAGCTTGGCGCGCTAATTTGACCTAAAAACTGGAGCCTGCACTCAAAGCATCTAAGCTGTTAAGACGACGGTTACGACAAGGCACGCACGAGCGCGTTATGAAAAAATTTCTTTTGGTCGAAGACAGCCCGATTGTGGTCAAGATCATCAAGCACATCTGTAAGGAACAGCAAGACCTGCAGTACGATGTTGCCAACTCCTTTGCCCAGGCCAAACAGCTGCTCGAAGAGCACGGAAAAGAACACTACCTGGTAGCCGTCGTTGATCTGAACCTGCCCGACGCACCCAATGGCGAAGTGGTCGACTACACCATCAAGGCCGCGATACCCACAATCGTTCTCACCGGCAACTACGACGAGGAAACCCGCGAGCAAATGCTCGAAAAGCGCATCGTCGACTATGTAGTGAAAGAAAGTCGATTCTCCTATGAGCATGTGTTGAGACTGATCAGACGGCTGCACAAAAATCAAAGCATCAAAATCCTGGTCGCCGACGACTCCAAGATGTCGCGCAACTACATCGCTGGCCTACTCTCCAGCCACCTCTTTCAGGTGGAAACTGCCGACGACGGAGATACAGCACTGAACATGATTCAAAACGACCCAGACATAAAAATGCTGATTACCGACTACAACATGCCCCGCATGAACGGCTTTGATCTGGTAAAAAACATTCGCAAAGAAGTCGATAAGAACGACCTCGTCATCGTCGGCCTATCAGGCGAGGGAAACAGCAAACTTTCAGCAAAATTTATCAAGAATGGCGCCAATGATTTTTTGAGCAAACCCTTTAGCCATGAAGAGTTCCACTGCCGCATTCTTCACGACATTGAAAACATGGAAATGCTGCAAACCATGAAGCACATGGCTTATCACGATTATGTGACAGGCCTGCCCAACAAGCGGCAATTTTACGAAGAAGGCGCCGAAACACTTAACGCAGCCAGAAAAAACAAATCCCACACCAGCCTTGCGGTGCTATCCATCGATAATTTGCTGGGCATACAAAATCAGTATGGCCTCGACGCCTCGGAACAAACCCTAAAAGCCTTGGCATCGCAACTACCCAAGGCGTTCTCCCGTTTTCATTACGCGCGCGTGAGCGACGCCGATATTGCCGTACTGATGGTCGGCCTGAATCTGGAACAGGCCGCCACACTGGCCGAGAATTTTCGGGAAATTGTTGAAGATCACATTGTTCTGCTTGACGGCTTCAGCTTTAACTTCACCATCTCTGGAGGCGTGGTATCAAGCGATACTCTCAGCCTGACCGAGATGATTAAAGAGGCCGACAACCTGCTATATACCGCTCGAGAGGAAGGCGCTAACCAAATCTGCCACGAATAGCAAGGCAGGCGTTGTGATCAGGCAAACACGACAGTTTTGTTTTCGTGAACAATCACCCGATCTTCCAGATGCAACCGAAGGCCGCGTGCCAACACGGTTTTTTCAGCATCTTTACCCAGACGCACCATATCCTCGATGGTGTGACTATGACTCACCCGAATCACATCCTGATCAATAATAGGCCCCTCATCCAGATCCTGAGTCACATAGTGGCAGGTCGCCCCTATCAATTTAACTCCGCGATCATAGGCTTGATGATAGGGCTTGGCACCCGCAAACGAAGGCAAAAAGCTGTGATGAATATTGATCACCCTTCCGGTATAACGCTCGCATAGCGCGGCAGGCAAAATCTGCATATAGCGCGCAAGCACCACCAGATCGGTATTGTAATCATCTACCAGCTTTTCAACCTCGGCAAAAGCCGCCGGCTTGGTATCGGGCGTCACGGGCACATAGTGATAAGGGATATCATGCCACTCCACCATGCGACGCAAATCGTCATGATTGGCAATGACCGCTACGATCTCGGCATTCAACTCACCACTGTGCCAACGATGCAGAATATCAGCCAGACAATGCGATTCCTTGGAGGCCATCAATACCACGCGCGGTTTGATTGCGGAATCTGCAATCTTCCAGTTCATCGAAAACTCATTGGCGATTGGTTCAAACACCGTGCGAAAGGCATCCAGCTCAAAAGGGAGGGAGCTGGCTTTAATTTCATTTCTCATGAAGAACCAGCCATTTTGCTGGTCAGCATGATAGCTGGCCTCGGTAATCCAGCCGTTATAGGTCGCGAGAAAATTACTTACTTTGGCTACAATGCCAGTGCGGTCGGGGCAGGACACCACGAGGCGATAGGTACGTTCCATTTATACTACTCTCTAACTATTCAACATTCCGTTCTGCCCACAACTACAACTAGACCAGCAAGTCGTCCGTGCGCGCCGCCAGTATAAAATCATTGCGATGCAAACCGCCTATTTTGTGCGTCCACCAACTCACCGTCAGCTTACCCCACTCAACGACGATGCGAGGATGATGATCTGCCTGCTCTGCAATATCACCCACCTTATTCGCCAGATCCAATGCGCCCACAAAGTTTTTACACTTGATTTCGCGGGTTAACACATCAACACCTTGCTCGTTGTGAATGCGCCAATCTTCATGCAACGACTCCAGTAACGCATGCTGTTCTGCAGAACTTACTTTAGGCGCATCGGCACGACAGGCTTCGCAGGTTTCTTTACTGAGCATTACTCACCTCCTCGCAGGTGCGACGGGACTAGCCCGCCGCCTTGGCTGCAATGATTTTATCGTGCCAGATTTTGGGCGCAGTCTGATGCACCGAGCTGCCACGACTATCTACCGCCACGGATACGGGCATATCCTCGACTTCAAATTCGTAGATGGCTTCCATTCCCAGCTCAGGAAATGCAACCACCTCAGCTTTCTTGACCGCTTTGGAAACCAGATAAGCAGCACCACCGACCGCCATCAGATAAACAGCCCCAAATTCTTTAATCGCATCAATGGCTACCTGCCCACGCTCCGCTTTGCCGATCATCCCGAGCAATCCGGTTTTCTCCAGCATGGTATGCGTGAACTTATCCATTCGTGTCGATGTGGTCGGACCAGCAGGACCAACCACTTCATCACGCACGGGATCAACCGGCCCCACGTAGTATATGAAGCGGCCTTGCAAGTCGACCGGCAGCTCCTCACCATTGGCCAGCATCTCAACCATCTTCTTATGGGCGGCATCACGCCCCGTCAGCATTTTGCCTGACAATAACACGGTATCGCCCGGCTGCAATTGTGCTACTTCTTCTTTGGTCACGCTATTCAGGTTAAGACGCTTCACCTTGTCGCCGGTTTCCCAGGTAATCTCAGGCCAATCTGCCAGACTAGGAGGCGTTTGCAGCGCAGGCCCATCACCTTTCAGCACAAAATGGGCGTGTCGTGTCGCTGCACAGTTCGGAATCATGGCCACCGGTAGTGACGCCGCATGCGTTGGATAATCTTTGATTTTGACATCAAGCACCGTGGTCAAACCGCCCAAACCTTGAGCACCAATACCCAACTCATTCACTTTATCCATGATCTCAAGACGCAATTCTTCAATGCGATTTTGTGGCCCGCGGGCACGCAACTCATGAATATCGATAGGATCCATCAACGATTCTTTCGCCATCACTGCTGCTTTTTCAGCGGTACCACCAATCCCGATACCCAACATACCAGGAGGACACCAGCCCGCGCCCATAGTTGGCACAGTTTTGACAACCCAATCAACAATGCTGTCACTGGGGTTAAGCATGACCATTTTGGATTTGTTTTCGGAACCGCCACCCTTGGCAGCCACGTGCACCTCAACCTCATCACCCTCAACAATTTCGTAGTGAATCACGGCTGGAGTATTGTCTTTGGTGTTTTTACGAGCGCCAGCCGGATCGGCCAAAATGGAGGCGCGCAACACGTTATCGGGATGCGTATAGGCGCGACGCACACCTTCATTGACCATATCAGTGACGCTCATCTTGGCATCCCACTGTACATTCATGCCTACCTTCAAAAATACCGTCACGATACCGGTATCCTGACATATCGGGCGCTTGCCCTCGGCGCACATACGGCTGTTAATCAGAATCTGCGCCATGGCATCTTTGGCCGCCTGTGACTCTTCTTTTTGGTAAGCCTCGTGCACGGCATCAATAAAATCTTTGGGATGGTAATAAGAAATAAATTGCAGGGCGTCTGCCACGCTCTCGATAAAGTCGTCTTGACGGATGGTAGTCATGCTCGCTCTCTCATCTATATACAGCCGGGTGAATCGCCCCGCTGGCAGGGCCGGATTCACGCTATGTGGCCCGCGATTGTACTCCTTCTGGCCATTCCTGTGTAGCGCGTCACAGGATTGGCCCCAAGCCCAGCATTCATAACGCTTTTTAAGCCTTTGACTCGCTGAAAAAAACTCGACAAAGCGAATATTCGTGTCTACGTTTAAACAAGGTTTGAATTTTTGTCCGTCGTGCGCCACTCGCCGTGCACCGGGCAAGCCTGGAGGTTTGGCCCACAGAAGAATGGACGCCAAATGCGCTTTCAAGCACTCCCTCCCACGCTAGCTATGTAAAACAATTAGGAAAGGTCCTAACTATGTACAAAAAGAGTCTTCTTAGTGTTGCCGTTGCCTCGGTGCTCACGCTTACGGGCTGTTTGGAAAACAACAAAATTGAAAA
>JAWWBW010000056.1:0-14526 GCA_033720775.1 Oleiphilaceae bacterium
CAGAGGCACTATTAGCGAACGTGCACTTGAAGAAATCGACGAGGCCTGTGAACAACTGCACCGTGACTTTGGCCATGACCTGGCACACTTCAATGGTGACCGCGATGCCTTTCTGGCAACCGAAGATACACTCAGGCGCTGCCTGTTATCAGAAAGACTGGAACCCGAACCCGATAAGCCGCGCAAACCCTGGTTGGCGCTTGCCTTGCTGTCGGCTATTGCCATCGGCCTTATATGGCAGGCTTCGAACACCTATACTCTGGCCAAGGAACGTCGTCAGGTACTCGCGACAATCGCCGTTGAACAAGGCTATATTTTATTGGACCACTCCTATCAAAACGGCGTCCTATTAATAGAGGCCCTCAGAGACCACCGTGCGGCGGATGAATCTGAACTACTCGCCAAACTCACCAGTCCTTTGTTTCACGTGAGCCTCAATACGCACGAAGTGACGCTGGGTGCCATCACGCCTCCGCCGCCACCAATCCTGCCCGAGCCCCCTGCTCCGCCCACGCTGCAGCAGCAGTATATCAAGCTACGTCAAGCGCTAAACGATAGCTATTTCCAGTTTGACGAAGGCGCGATTAACCTACAGGCAGATGAACTACCCAAGCTTGCGCGCACACTAGAATCGATCAATCGCCTACTCAAGCTGGCTAATGAATTAAAGCTACCCAGGCCACAAATTTTACTCATGGGTCTGGCCGACCCTAGCGGAAGTGCGGCAGCGAATATTAGAATCAGTCAACAACGCGCTGAAGCCCTGCGCGACCTGCTCGCGCAAAACGGCATCGACAATAATGTATTAATTGCCTGGGGGCTGGGTGAGCAGAAAGCCATTAGCGCCGACGCGGCGCTGCAACGCCGCGTGAGCTTGCGGGTTATCGATACTATGGACGGAGCCAGACCATTACCATGAGCCTGATCGCCAAAAAAATATGCATGGTAGGGCCGTTCGCGGTGGGCAAAACCAGCCTGGTACGCCAATTCGTTGAAAGTTTGTTCAGCGACAAATACCACACCACCATCGGCGTCAAAATCTCTAAGAAACAGCTACAGATTGATGAACACACCTTGCAGTTAATGCTGTGGGACATCGAAGGCGTAGACGCCTTCACCGAACTGCGCGCCAGCTATTTGCGTGGAGCCGCTGGCATTATGCTGGTGGTTGACGGTACACGCCCCACCACCATCGGCCAGATACGGGAGCTGATGGGGCTGGTGCACTCCTTTTTGGATGATGTGCCGCTGTTGGTGCTCATCAACAAGTGCGATCTGAAGCACGAATGGCGCTTTGAGCAAAGCGAGATACATGCCTTGCAGCAAGAAGGGGTCACCGTATTGGAGACCAGCGCTAAAACAGGCGAAGGCGTTGAAGCAGCGTTCCGCAGGCTGGCCCAACTGATGCTTGAGGTGCAAGCATGAACAAAGTGCTGCCGGCGCTACTCAGGCATCTAGGCTTGCTGGTGCTGTCACGCACACCCTCCAATGCATTTGAATGTTTAAGCCAGGTTCCCGATTGGTTTGCCGAAGGGCTGGATAGCGTCACACCCGGCCTGAGTCGCGCCAGCCTGATTGACACACAATCTCTGGGCCAGGCCTTCCCTTTCATCGAAAATTTCTTACACGATGCCGAGCATGTGTGGCGTGACCAAAGCACCCCCCAAGCAGAATCAGGCCTGTGGACCGAGGTGGATCCTCTTGGCAAAGAGTTTCAACTCGAAGCGCGCGCCATCACCTTGGAAGGTCAGCATTTGCTCCTGATCGAAAATGTGAGTCATTCGTTTCAGGAGCGTCACACCGTATATCAAAAAGCCAGAGACATCGCTCTGCTCAACGAAAAGCTGATTGCCGAGTTGAGTTTTAGGCAACGTAAACTGCAATCCGATATCGAGAAACACCTGCTGCAGCAACAACCAATTGACGACCTGAGCGACTCCGTCGATCGTAATCCAAGCGCGGTACTGGTGTGTCAGCCTGATGGCGACGTGGAACTCTATAACCGGGCATTGGTGAACATTTACGAAGTAGACGAAACCAATAATGCCGCCGGGCGCTCCATTTTGGACAAGTGGATTGTTGAAGCGGAACAGCAACATCCCGAGGTATCCCGTACGCTCAAATCGGGTTCTTACTGGGAAGGCGAATTCGAAACCAGCGACACCAAAGGCGATAAAAAATGGATCCGCCTGTGTATTGGACCTGTCAAAAACGGCTTGGGCGAAATCAGTCACTTTGTCTGTATTGCCAATGACTTGAGCGACTATCGAAGAATGGCTGATGACTGGGGCAGTATTAGCGACTATGACTACAACACGCACTTGCCCAACCGACGCCAATTCTGGAAGCACATTACGGCGCTGCTCGAAACTGAAAAGAATACTGACGAGAACATTGCACTGCTTTATGTCGATCTCGATTACTTTAAGCGTATCAATGATGAGCACGGGCACTTTGCCGGTGACTTCTTGCTGGGCACCATGGCGTCGCGACTATCTCGCAACATCAAGCATGGTGATTACATTGCCCACTTGGGCGGCGATGAATTTGTCATTCTGTTGCGTTTTATCCAAAGCGAAGATGATGTGATTTCGATTGGCGAGCGCATATTGGTGACCATTGGCGAACCGATTAATCTTGATGGCACCCCTTTACGTGTGAGCGCCAGTATTGGGGTGGTACTGTCGCCCATCGTCGACACCGATGCCCATAGCCTGCTCAAAAATGCCGATCTTGCCATGTATTCTGCCAAAGAGCTTGGCCGCGCCCAGGTGCGCCTGTACACACCCGAGCTCGAAACCAATATGCCCAAACGCAGCCAGCGGGAACACGAACTGCTCATTGCGATTGAACAACAGCAGTTTGTACTCGAATACCAGCCGCAGATTGCACTGTGCCCCGAGCATGCACCACGTGTTGAGGCGCTGATTCGCTGGGAACACCCTCGTTTGGGTCGCCTCGCTCCCGGTGAATTTATTGGCATTGCCGAAGAAACCGGCTCGGTAGTACCCATCGGCGACTGGGTTCTGGCATCGGCCTGCGCGCAGGGAAAACGCTGGGCGGACAACGGACACCCTACTCACATTGCAGTCAATATATCGGTGAAACAGCTCAAGCACCCTGACTTTCTCAGCAAGCTTACCGAGATTCTCAATCGCACACGCTTTTCGCCGATGCTATTGGAGCTCGAAATTACCGAAAGCAGTTTTCTCGAAGAAATGGAACAAGCCATTCGGGTACTGAATCAGGCACGCAGCATGGGTATTCAGGTGGCCCTGGATGATTTTGGTTCGGGCTTTTCGTCACTCAACTATTTAAAGCACCTGCCTGTTGATTTTCTTAAGATTGACCGATCCTTTATTCACGACCTGCCTGAAGACATTCAAAGTCGTGCCATCACCACATCGGTAATTCATTTAGCCCACAAGCTGAATATGAAGGTGATTGCCGAAGGTGTCGAAAACCCTCAACAACTCGATTTCTTGAAAAATAATGCAGTGGACTTTGCGCAGGGTTATTTGTTCTTTAAGCCCATGGACTCGAGCCTGCTGGAGCAGGTGGACTGGTCACTCCCGCCCCAAAAATAACCTGACTCGCCACCCACTTCAGGGCTGTGCCAGCGGCAAAAATTCCGAAAAACTCACGTGGTTTGCCCATAGTGCGCCGCGCACCAGCGACCAATCGACCAGCGTATCAAACAGCTTGATATGTACCCCGACGATGTCATTCGTACTCCAGCCGTCACGCATGACCACCTCACTAAAGGGCAAATCAACTTCGGTCACTTGCCCCGGTACCAAAGCGGTCGACGCAATACTAGGGCTGTAGTTAGAAACACGCCCGATATAAGGGTAGAAAGGCGCAGGCCCATAAAAGGCAAACGCATATTCGCGCGCGTGCGTATCATGGGCAGTAAATTGAATTCGAAAACTTTGGCTGATTCCGTTTGCCACGAAACTCAAATCGTTGTCGGCGATCGTCATGGCTTCCAAGGCGGGTACCGCAGAGCTGGTATCCCCCGCATAACCGCTCCCATAGATACGAACGATACCATTTTCGTCCTGCCCTCCCGGTAAGCTGAAGCGAACGCTTTTACGTGCTGTTACCCCCTGTTTGTTGACCACCATCAACTCCCAATCGTCCAACAAGATCGTATCCAGCGAATCGGAATCATGAAATTGGCAGTTGAACAGGTCATCACGCTCTATATAGCAGAGGTCTAGGGGAACCCCCGCATCTTCGTCAAACAACACCCATTCACGGCCGGCAGTATTACGCTGCACATAAACCCGGTCAATATTGCTCAAACCCAGATCATCACGGATACGCACACTGATGGTAAAGCTCAGTACCACGGCTTCGGGCCGCCCCCATTTTTGATCAAAACTCGGATGATAATGCACTACATCGGTATATACCGTGCTGATCTGCGGCCCCTTGGGAGAACCGTCAGCGCCTCCGCCACTACAGCCCGCCAGTACGGCAACCGCACACAAACCAAGCGACAAACGCAGCAACTTTTTCAATAACATTCAGGCCTCAGGAATCAGATTTAGCGCGCGCATGCTAGCAGAACAAAGCGTTACAAAAAACCACGTGTTCGTCACAAAAGCCCTTGTTTAACAATTGTTTGCGGCTGACCTATAGGACAAGTAAATAAACGGGAGTAGTCTGGATTGAACACGCAAACGAACAGCACAACGACAACGATAAGGCGATGATTATGATAGGCAAGAGCAGTGTTTCACTCGCAGCATTAGGGATGATGCTCTCCTTTACTCTTAGCACCAACCTGCAGGCGGGCCCCGCCATGCAATATCAGGCGTTGGGCGATTCCTATTCATCGGGCAGCGGCACAGCCATTCGCGATCTCGACTTTAGCTGTTACCGCAGCAGCGGGGCCTATGCCGCTGTGGTTGCGGAATCTGACAGCAACATCGAACTCACCGCTTTCAATGCCTGTCAGGGAGATATCACAGACGACCTGATTGCCAGTCAAACATCCACACTTGACCGTAAAACCGACATCGTGAGCTTTAGCATTGGTGGAAACGATGTGGGTTTTGTCGAGCTTATCTTGAATTGTGCTAACTACTTTGACGAGTGGATGTGCATGAATACAGCAGAGACCATCGAGCACCGTATTCAATTTGAGCTACCAGACAAACTTCAGGCGGCTTACGCCGACATCAAACAGGGCGCGCCCAACGCCCAGCTTATACAAGTTGGTTACCCTCGCATGTTTGGTTCCGATGTCTCTTGCTGGGCGGCAAGCGGCATTAACGCAAACGAAGCGGCACGTCTCAATGCCATTTCAGATACCCTCGATGCCGTGATCGCCGCCGAAGCCGCCAAGGCCGGCGTGACCTACGTCAGCACCATTGCCGCCTTCACCGGCCATGATGTGTGTGCAGATCAACCCTACGTGAACGGCAAGAACTTTCTGTTTATTGAAGACGTCTTTCACCCCACTGCCGATGGGCACCGCTATGGCACAGCGCCCCTCGTACTGGAAGCCATTCAATAGGCGGTTGCTGCTTAAAAGGCCTGCGTGATGCGCAGGTCCTCCATCCCGTAGCTATTGCTGCGCCAGACGCTCGAAAAATACACGGGTCTCTTCATTGGCAGGAAAGAAACTCTCGATACGCAGCTCATCGGCCGTCACATCCACAGCGGTACCAAAGCCCGAAATCATACTGAACATACTCAAGGTGACGCCGGCGATATTGAATTCCAAAGGCATTACCGGCAGGCGCAGCGCATCGGCCGATGGCAGCTCATTGCCCCGCGGCGGATCAAGCAGCAATACATCGTCGTAAAGCTTTCGTAAAACAACATCGCCCGGCTGTTCACTCACCTCTCGCTGCAAACGGTGTAAGAGAAGCCCTCGCATCTGTTGCCAGTTGCCAATCAATGGTTGCAGCCCCTCCGGGTGGAATGTTAGGCGGTATACATTTTTTAAACCGCTGGGGTCTACCCGGCGCCAGGTATCTTCTTTGTTCCCCAATAGCGCCAGCCAGTGTTCTGCTGGGGCATTACTCATCACCATATTCCAGTGGCGATCTACCACTACAGCGGGAAACGGCGCATGATGCTCCAGCTGCATGGCCAAGGCCTGCCTGACCAGTTGCATTTCGCCATCATCGAGATGCCGCTCACGATAAACCGGAGCATACCCCGCAGCCTGCAACATCGCATTGCGATCGCGTAGGGGTACATCGAGCACCTGTACCAGTTGATTGACCATTTCGCGGCTGGGTTTGGCCCGCCCCGTTTCCAGAAAGCTCAAATGTTTTTGCGAAATATCCGCCGCCAGCGCCAGATCGAGTTGCGACCACTTACGCAATCCGCGCCAGTTCTTGAGCAGGCTGCTGAAGGTCTGAACTTCCTTTTTTTCGAGAGTGTGTGAGTCGTTCACGCGCCCATCCACCTATTAAATAGACAACATATATTACCTTTGAGGTAATTGATACAACTACCTCTTCGTCGCACACTAATCTTACAACAACTGAAGGAGAAATTGCGATGAAACGCTATCACTATCTGGTTCTGGCCCTACTCATTCCCTTTTCAATGTATAGCACCTGGGTGATGTGGGAAATTGGTTACCTTGGTATTTGGCAGGCAGGCTTTGCCAGTATCGGTAGCGTACAGATTCTGTGGGATTTGGCCATCGCCTGTGTGTTGATTTGCAGCTGGCTCAAGGTAGATGCGATGAAGCGTGGCATGAACCCCTACCCTTGGTGGATTGCGACATTAACCACCGGAACACTGGCGCCACTGATCTATCTGCTCGTACGCCGGGAAGAACGCATTCAAACTATATCGGCATGATGCTATACCTGTAATACATGTACCGTGTCACCCTTAAAAGTGGATGACACGGCCTGTTATAAAACTCGCGTTGTCTCCACATTTTTACTTCAAGTTTTTGACAAGCCTCGTATCGCCGCTAACCTGAGTTGAGTGAGCCCTATTGAAAACGGATCAATCATGCAGCAGGCAGTCCTCGCGCGGATCGATGAGGATCTCGATAAGCGTTCTATCAATGGCAGTTATGCCTATATTGCAGCATGGCTGCTGATTGGATTCAGTACCGACTTTGCCGCCGCGCATGCAGTGATTTTCTGGAGCATCTCTGCGGCATTGCTTGTTTTGGGCATTTTTCGTTTTGTGCTCAAGTGGCTATCTCCCCGCATTCGCACACAAAAACGCGCGCTCTGGCTGTTTTTGTTTCTTATCAATGCCCTGGTGCCCAGCACCATATACAGCACCCTGTTTTCACTGAGCTTTATCGACCCGGTATTTGAGCCTCTATTTTTATACTTACTATTGGCAATATTTGCGTTCGTAAGCGGGGGGGTCATCAATTTCTCGCCAAATCGTCTATTGCTTTTTTCGTATCTGATGTCGTTGGTCTTGCCCCCGCTGTTCACTTCGTTAGTGATTTCTGACAAACACTTTACGGTTGGCGCTCTCATGACGGTGTACGCGGTATTTATGTTCGCCCAATCGGTGCGCCTGAATCGCGATTACCAACAATTAGTCAAACAACAGGTGCTACTCGAAGAGATCAATAATCAGGACTCGCTGACGGGCATTGGTAACCGCCGTTTCTTCGATGAATCCATGTCTCGTATCTGGAAGTCGCAGCTCCGACACAACGACAAGGTTGGTCTGCTTTTGCTGGATATCGACCATTTCAAAATCGTTAACGATACGCATGGTCACGCGGCGGGTGACGAGGTGATCAAAGTGATTGCCGAATGCATTCAACAAAGCTGCCAGCGTGAGACCGATGTGATAGCACGAATAGGTGGCGAAGAGTTTGCGGTATTAATCGCATCGGGCGAGCGAGAAGTACTTAAGGGTCTAGGAGAAAAAATTCGTTTTTTGGTCGAGGCCACTCGTGTGCATTACGGTGCCGAAAAACTGAAGGTTACCATTAGTGTGGGCGGCGCAGTACTGTTGCCATCGCTCGAAACAAGCCCTGATGACCTGTTCAAGCTGGCTGACCGCTGCCTCTACACAGCCAAAGAAAGCGGACGCAACCGGGTGATCGTCACCACCGCATAAGCCCTGCCATGGGCTCAGCTTTTGGCCGTTCAGCCCTGCTCGATTCCCGAGAGTGCCAGATAGCTGTTCAAGGCTTCTTCCAGTTCTTTCAGCTCAATGGGCTTGGTCAACATGCCGTCCATGCCCACCGAGGTCACCTGATCCATCGTTTCTTTGGTCACATCTGCGGTTAACGCGACGATGGGAGTACGCGGCTGATCATGTTCTGTCTCGTAACCGCGAATCAGTTTCGTGGCCTGATAACCATCGACCACTGGCATACGAATATCCATCAGAATCAGGTCGAACTGCTGGCGCTGCACCTGCTCAAAGGCCTGGCGCCCGTGTTCAGCCATCGTCACGCGCAAGCCAAAGTTTTCAAGCATGGCTTTGGCGACCAGCCGGTTACTGGCGATGTCTTCAACGACCAATACATGATGACCAAACTGCCTGCCTAGCTGTTCTTCATCGGGCGACTTGGTTAAACGGGAATAGGTCCAGAAGGTACCCGGCTTGTTTTCAACAAAACGCACGGCACGTCTGAGTACAAAGGCTTCTACCGGTTTCGCTAAAAAGGCATGAAAGCCCTCTTTTTCCAGCAGGTCGTAATCCACCTGGGCAATGGAGCCACTTAGCATAATGTATCGGGTGCGAGCCTCGGGATACGCCTGCTTCAATTTAACGACCAGTTCTGAACCGTTCATTCCGCCCATCATGAAATCGGTGATCACAAAATCAAAGGGCTCATCTTCGGCTACTGCCTGTGCATACACCTCCAATGCATCTTCGGCGCTATCCGCCGTCTCTATTTCCAGATTTAAAGGCGCTAGATTCTGCGAGAACACATAATGATTGACTGGCGTATCATCCACCAACAGCAGGCGCTTGTGGGCAAGGCCATCATTGCCGGTCACATCTTCAACATGCTGCTCATCGCTAATCGGGAAAATACGGCTGAAGGTGAAGCAACTGCCTCGGCCTGGCTCGCTGCTGGCGTCCAATGAGCCATCCATCAGTTCAGCCAATCGTTTGGCGATCGCCAGCCCAAGCCCGGTACCGCCATATTTGCGTGTGGTGGAATCATCTGCCTGGGTAAACAGGTCAAATAGCTTGGGCAATACCTCTCCGCTAATGCCAATACCGGTATCCTCTACAGAGATACGCAAACGTTTGCTCTCACCCGATACATACAGATCGCTGGCCTCCACCTTCACCAGCACATGCCCCTTTTCGGTGAACTTGAGTGCATTGCCAATCAGGTTAATGAGTATCTGCTTGATGCGTGTCGGGTCACCAATGTAGTGGTGAGGCAAGCATTCTTCGAAGTCGACCACCAGATCAATATCTTTGAGTTGCGCAGCCGGCGCATTGACCCGCACTGCTTCGTACACCGTGCGATACAAGTCGAAGGGAACATTCTCGATGGCCAATTGTTCCGACTCGATTTTAGAGAAATCAAGAATCTCGTTAATCTGTTCGAGCAGGGCTCGCCCCGATTCACGGATCGTGCTGAGCATATCGCGTTGCTGGGCACTGAGCTTGGTATTCTGTAACATCTCAGACATGCCCAGTACCGCATTCATGGGTGTACGCACCTCATGACTCATGGCCGCCAGAAACTTGCTTTTTGCCTGACTCGCCTCGTCGGCTTCAGCCCGTGATTCTTCCAGCTCCCGCGTTCGCTCTTCAACCTGTCGCTCAAGTCGCTCATTAAAGGTTTGCAGTTCATCCAGCATGCCATCAAAGACACGCGCAAATACCGCAATTTCGTTATCGCCTTTAACATTCATGCGATGCGAGCGCTCACCCGATCTGACCCGCTCTGCAAGTGATTGCAAGGCACGCAGTGGTTGCGTCAAACGGCCAGATACGTAAAACGAGATCCCAGACAAAATCAGCACAATGACGAGTAACACCACGGCATACACCCACAAATGCCGAGACATAACGGCATAGACCTCGTCGCGATCCTGTTTGATCAGCAAGCCCCAGCCCAGCTGCGGCAGCGGATTAGCCACCGCCAGCACCTGTTTGCCCCGGTAGTCAGTCGCATCAACCAGTACTTTCGACTCCGTCTCAAACGCCGCCGCCACCGGCGTTTCATCGTGTTGCCCTTTGAACACCCGCGTGAGTGCCGCAAGCGGATCAAAACGTAGATTGTGCAGTACCAGATAGTCGCCTTGGGGGGTACGGCGCGTGAGTACCGGCTCGCCGGTGGCACCAAAGCCCTGATAATTACTAAATATCCCCAGAAAGGACTCACCATCTACGCGGGCCACGAGGTGGCCCAAATGCTCGTTTCCTAGCATTAAAGGGGCATGTATTTGCACCTCGATCGCCCCCAGCCGATCGCGCGCGATGTGGTGATTCATCGTCATCCGCGTATCAAGATCGATGGCTCGTGCCGACAAAACGTGGGGATAATCGGGATGATTGACCGCTAAGAAGAGTTGTTGCTTGTGATCGTATACCACGATTTGTTTAAAGCCTTTAACAGCCTGCATGCCGTCACGCAGAATACGACTCATCCCCTCTTTGGCTTTATCACTACCGGTTTGGCCTTTGAGATATTCGTTGAACAAGCTGCGCAATCGGGTGCGACTCGTGATGAGCGAGACGCGATCATACTGGGCACGAATAGTATCGGAGAGGCGTTCGGTCTGCACCGCAGACAAGGCTTGCAGGCGTTCGATCGCAGCCGATTCTAGATAGCGACTGTGTAACACGTAGGTGACAGCAAAGGCTGCTAATAAGCCCAAGGTAGTGATTAACACGACCGATAGTGCGACCTGATGTTTAAGCTTCAATGCACACTCCCGCTAGCAGGCATCCAGAGCCTCCGAATGTGCTTTCAGTCTAGTTCAAACCAGCCAGCCTGCCAGCACCAGGACAGGTTTGCCACTAATTTTTGAAGGCCAATAGATGCACGTAACGACCTAACTGCCGGTATGGTTCCTGCAGTCCATATTGCAGGTCGGCGGCAAACAGATTTTGCTCGCTCACGCGCTCTCGAATCTTCTGATGCATGTGGTCATACAAACACCGAATACCCCGCCACCGCGCAATGCGCATACCCGCTTTCACTAAAGCCTGCTCAACGTCCTTGGGGTCCAGAGGATTGGCGGGGCTGTTACCGGATTCTCGCAAACGACGACTGGCACTGTCTGGCGCATGTACCCGACCAATCATCATCTGCCGCCAGCGATGACCATGTAAGTTGTAGAACATCAATGATAGCCAACCACCGGGACGCACGCGGTCACACAGCAAACCTACTGCGGCAAGAGGGTCAACCAGCCATTCGAGCACCGCATGATTCAGCACGCCATCAAACTGCTTCGCGAACTCACTCTGCATGGATTGAATCGCACATAAACGTGCATCGAGCGGCAAATCGGCCTCAGCAAAATTCTCTTTGGCCTTGCTTAACATTTCATTCGAAACGTCACAAAGACTGATCTCTGCGCCTTGCTGTGCCAGCCACAATGCAAACTGCCCTTGTCCGCCCCCCGCGTCCAATATCCGTATGCCCGGTTGTATCAGGTTCAGATCGTTAAAATCCTGCTGGAGGGCGGCCAACCTTAACGCTCCACGCGGAGAGTCATAAATGGTGGTACTAAAACGCTCTGATAAATCATCAAAGTTACGGTCTTTTTCAGGCGGGTCTGAACTATATGTGGTCAATGCAAATGTCGCCCTGGCTGCTATGTCGGAACAATTGTTGTGAGTCGCACCGCGTCGCTCACGGTAAGCGCATATTTATGCTAAGCTGCCGAGAAAATCAATTCAGCGAGAATGGTATTACCTGAATGATACGTACAACGTGGCGCCTGATTGCGCCCCTTTTTATTACATTACTTTGCCTGCCGCTGGCCGTGTCGGTGCATGCCGAAAAACCCGGTGCGCCCGTGGTGAATATCGTTACAACAGACTTTCCTCCCTACTCCTATCGTCACCATGCCACAATAAACGGCATGGCGACCGAAGTGGTTATGGCAACACTGGCACGCGCAGGCATTTCATATCAACCGCCAAAAATGCAACCCTGGGCGCGCACCTATAAAGAAGCGCTGAAAGGCAAGAACACGCTGATTTACTCCATTGCGCGATCGGCAGAACGTGAATCACAGTTTCACTGGATTGGCAAAATCGCCCCCTACACGATCCACCTATACAAGTTGGCGGATCGATCAGACGTACGGGTACATAACCTTGAAGATGCCAAAAACTATATCGTTGGCGGCGAGTTTGAGGATATCAAACAGGCCTACCTGAAACGGCATGGATTCGAGGTAGGTAAAAACCTGCAACTGGCGGCTGACGACACCATTAACCTGCGTAAACTGTTTGCCAGACGCATCGACCTGCTCCCCTTCAATGCGCTGAGTCTGCCTTTCGTTTTGCAGCAACAGAAATTGCCCTTGGGCAGGCTGGAACCGGTGCTGTTTCTCGAAGAAATTTCTTACGATCTTTATCTCGCCATGAGTAAAGATTCAGATTCAACGCTGGTCATGCGCCTCAAAACAGCACTGAGAGAGCTCCATCAGAACGGTCAGTTCAGCGCCATTCAACAGCGTTACCTCGGGCCGCAAATCGTGAATGGCTTCGTCGACCCACAGGCCAGAGGCGGCTAGCCACATTTAAAATAAACTTGCCTTCCACGGCATAGTGAACACAATGGTCACTTTTTTGACCGGAATACGCTATGTCTGCGCTGCGCCAACTCACCCAACAACTCACCGCCAGCCCCTCGTTTGCCCGCCGCTTGCTGCATGGCCGGGGGCGGGCTGTCGAAGGCTGGGAACAAGTTAATATTGAGTGGTATCCCCCCTACCTGTTTGTTCAGAACTTTGAAGCCGAACTCAGCGCCCCGCAACGCGACGTGATCCAAAAGCTTTTTGAAGACCACGAGACGATCATGGCTGTATTTCTGCAACAGAGAGCATGGCCCGACGTCAGCACTCAGGTGTTGCATCAGCGTCAAGCAACAACGCTGCCCTGGGAAGGCTGGGTGGCACTATCGCCCGAAGTCGATGTTGCGATTAGTTTGGGTAAGAATCGTAACACCGGCGCGTTTTTAGACATGCGCGCAGGGTGGCACTGGTTGCGGGAGCACGCGGAGGGCAAAAAGGTACTGAACCTGTTCTGCTATACGGGTGTGTTCTCTTTGTTCGCGCTGAAAGGGGGCGCACAACGTGTGGACAATATGGATATGGCCGCCAATGTGCTCAAGATTGCGCAACGAAATCACCAACACAATCAGGTACACGACGGCAGCGCAGCATTTTACAAGCGCGATATATTAAAATCGGCACGCTGGTTTGAATCGCGCCACGATTACGACCTGATTATTCTCGACCCGCCCCCTTATCAGAAAAAAGCCTTTCACGGCTGGCAGGATTACCAAAAACTGCTGCGGCTAGTGCGTGGCAGTCTGACTCAAGGCGGCCAATTGTTTTGCTGTTTAAACAACCCTCAAACTAGCATCACAGAATTTGAACAGGCGCTGCGCGACACCTTTGATGATTTGACGCACCTTGAGATCGTGCCAACGGCAGAAGAGATCACTGAACAGGATGCGGAGAAAGGTCTCAAAACCATTGTCGTGACGTTTTGACACAATACCGCGCAGCAGTATGTTCGTCGCAGGCACACGGCAATATGAGCGAAGCTTCACATCTCTTACCATTCATCATTGTGAACAATGTTCACTTTATATAAAGTAAAGGCAAAACATTAGAAGGACACCCCCATGCAACACCTCTTCAAACTTGCTTCGTTCTGCCTGATTCTTTTGTATTTGAATGGCTGTGGCACCGCTAACAGCCATTTGCCAGAGCCCGTCAAACTTGATGCCGAACTGGCGAGTATCTACCAGACCACCTGCCAGAATTGCCATGGCAATGCGGCCTCCCCTGCGCCCCAAACCGGCGACCAGGAGCGCTGGCAAAGCATTCTTTCAGCGGGGATGGATACCGTGATGGAGCGCGTGATGGGCGGCTACCGTGGTATGCCCCCTGCGGGGCAATGTTTTGAATGCAGTCCTGAGCAGTTGCAACAACTGGTGCTGTACATGGCGGCGCCCGGCGACGCTTAGCCGCCGGCGCACACGCCTGGCTAGCAGCAAATATCAGGTATCAGGCTGACAAAGCGGCGACGCGCAAGCGCAGCAGGGTTTTGAACTCGCGGATCAGATCTTCGGCTAGGCGTGTATCTGAAAACAGGGCCATGCGGGCCGTAAGCCCTGCGGTTTGCACCAGCAACAAGCAGGCTGATAGGGCCTCCTTGTCACTTAAATGGGGACAAAAAGCCATAAGCTGTTCTTTAAGTAAGGTAGCGTTGCGCATGGCATCCTGATTATCGAATTCACGTAAGGCCGGACTCGCCTGAATACCACTCCAGATCGTCGCCCAACCGGGATCTTCCTGCAGCATCGCCAAAAAATAGTCGACGGAATTCTCAATTGCCTCG
>JAWWBW010000057.1:0-14399 GCA_033720775.1 Oleiphilaceae bacterium
CAGTTGCCACTGCTCAAGGCGTTATGCGCACAACATTCTGTCTCTGCCAAAACCGTGTTAAGTAGCTACTTTGCCGAGACCGGGCTGTATGTCACCCCCACGTACTGCTCGCCTTAAACGGAGTAGTAACACTGCGACAGCACAAAGGAAGAGACGTATAAACGTGTAAAAATGACGACTCTGCAACAGGATGGTAATTCTGTTTTGCATCAACTAAGGAGTATCATGGGAGGTTCACTTGGGAGGGATTTCCTATGCACTACTCAAACACACACATTCTTTCATTTCTGTTATCGCTAAGCGCTATGCTGCTATTGCAAGCTTGCAGCAGTGGCGGCGAATCTGGCAACAGTCAAAGCTCGGGCGATACCGGCACGGTTGGCGTGCTGCTCACCGATGCACCAGCCGATCCAGATAGTTTTATCTCCATTAATGTCGCCATTGAAAAAATTGAATTAATGGGCGGCGATGACAATCGCGTTGCCATTTACGACGGCCCGACCCAAAGCTTCGACCTGCTGCGCCTGCGTAACGAGTCCATTCCTTTTTCTTTTGAAGACGAAGTACCGGTTGGCGAATACTGCAAAATTCGCTTAACGCTCGAAAGCCTGGAGCTGGTGCTCACCGACGACACCCCGCTGGATGATAGCGACAACGAACGCGCCTACCCCAACCTGCCGGGCAACAACAAACTGGATCTCAACATTCGCGACTGCATTGAAGTAGAAGCCGACCAAACGCTGGCTCTGCAGTTAGACATAGACGCCCGCCGCTCCATTCACGTGACCGGTAATGGTAATCGCTTCCAGTTCCGCCCCGTCGTGTTTGTCGATGCAGTACAAGAGGACTTTGATGCCAAACTGCTGCGACTTGAGGGTCGCATTGTGGCCTTTGACGAAGCCCGCCAGCAAGTGCTGGTGTGCAGTGCTCTGCCAACTGAGCAGATGGCCAATGCCGGCTGTGTCGTGGTGCAACTGAATGAGCACTCGGCGCTGTTCGACAACCTCACTCAAGGTGGTGCGCCACAGGATTTGAGCACGCTGTTTGTAGCCGATCAGCTTGGCGAAACCCTGCAGATTGTCGGTTGGCCGCGTCGTCCGGGCTTATTCGATACCGCTCCCGCACCAGTGGTCACCACTCTGCCCGAAGCGGAACAATGCATTGTGTGGGATATTTTCGCACCCGAAAACGAGCAGGCTCTGCCAATTGATTGCAATGAAGTACCCGACACACTCAACAGCAACGAGATCGTCGTAAGCAGCACCGGCATTATGGGGCATCGCCTGCGCCCATTAATGCGCATTAATGGCCTGGCATTGAAACAGGGTACTTTCATAACCGTTGAGGGTGAACCCGTCACGGACGCCGATGCCAGCGGCTTTGATCTGAATCTGACTAACGGTGACCCTACGATTTTAAGCAACCCGCTACCCGTGGTGTTACAACCCGATAACGGCGACATCAAAGGCACGCGTGTCGTGAGCAAAGCCGGAGAATTGCTTGATTACTCGGCCATCCTCGCGGGTGTGCACAGCGAAGTTGACGGTGCGCTGATCAACGAACAGTTGAACAACATGTGGCTCAATGCAGCCTTGGTGATTCTTGACGAAGAACCCGAGCTGCTGGATCAGGCCAGCGGCACAGTGAGCGAAGTCAACGACTCCGGCGTGGTGATCAATCTGGGTAATAGTACCCTGTGCGGCCAGTCTGTATCGTCACTGACTATCGATTCGCTTGATGACTTGCAGGTGCTAACCGTGACAATTACCGATGATGCCAGTGAAGTGTCGATGGGCGGCACCGCCGAAGTCGGGCAGGAAGCAGGCATTAGTGGTGAGTGTGAAGGCGTGATCTTCACTCCCCTCAGTCTGGTTTTAGTGTCTGACCTGCGCACTGCGCCTTAGCACTGAACGTCTGGCGTCGATTAGTCGACGCCAGACACCCTTCCCATCAGACCTATCTGGTCAAGACTATTCCGGTGCGGTACATTCGGCTCGCGTCGGGTCCTCACTGCAGCGAATCTTCCACAGCATCTTCAACGCCTTTGAATCATACAAACCCTCATCACGCATGGCGATGCGAATATCGCGCTTAACGTTATCGAAGGCCGCCTTGGTTTTTTCGTCTGTTTTTATCCAGTAGCGAGCAGGTATTTCATCCCGCGCATCCTTGGCGAGTTTATGAATATCGGCCAAGCGTGTCAGAAAATACTCGCGCATGTTTTGACCAAAATCATCATCAAACCGATCACGATGCGCAATCAGCTGCATCATGCCGTAGAACAGTTTTTCATCAATGATACCGCCGCTGTCGCCCAGCCCCTGATAGAGTTCAAAGACGTTGTAACCAATAGGCACCATAGGCAGCAGATCAAGATTCCCATTATTGAACTGCCCCGACAATGTCGCCAGCGATGTCCCAACCGGCGATGCGCCAGCCAGATTGGCCAGTTTGAGCACTTGGGGATCTTCATTCAAAACGGAAATTTTCTTGCCACCAAACGCTTCAATGGAGTCGATGGCGCGATCTTTAACAAACACATACACGCCGCCAACCGGGAAGGAAGCAACGATTTCGTACCGCCCCTGAATCAAGTGCTTGCCTACTTTGGGATGCGAAATCGCCTTCATCACCCGGTTCACCCCCTCCTCACTCATGATGCCGCCCATCGCATTCAGGGTGCCTCCGAATGGAACGAACTGCCGCGTCAGAATGCCGGTCAAGAATGCCACATCGCAGATCCCGGCCTTAAAGTCATTGGACGCGACTTTTTCGTCGGTATACGCCTTTAACTCCACCTTAATCCCCCAGGTAATTCCCTTGGGAACCAGGTCAGCAAGTAGTGTCATGGAGGGGCCATTACGCCCGACCGGATCGTAAATGCAGAACGTTTTATGCTCGAGCGCGACAGCCTGCCCAAACGAAACGAATAACAACACAAACAAGGCAATACGAACCAACATGACACAACCCCAAAAGCAAATAATCGAAAGCTGGATTATGGCGGTGATTCATCCAAGAGAAGAGCGACAAATAGTCACATCGTTCGTGACAAAATATCATTTAAAGTACGCCGCAGAAGCTGTTATACAGAACGGCTGGGTGATAAACGACAATCTGCCCGCGTATTTCCAGAACAAGGGATTCACGCCATCGCGGGAATGACCGGGCACGCGAGATCAATTAATTGGTGAAACCCGAAAATAGCCCGCTCTTAGGTTATGTAAGATTGGTGGCTGTTCTCCCCAAGCGGGGTTTAAAATCTATTGACTCACAACGGCAGCTAGCCCCACAGTATAGCCAAGAGACAAGCGCTATCCCCAAGGAAGAGAGGTTTGAACATGCTAGGTATCAACATCACAAAACGTCTGGATGAGATCACTTATCCCGTCCGCAACGACATTCGCACGGCCCAGGAAAAGACCCTTGAACGCATACAACGGCTCTTTCGAGAAGCCGAGAACGAGGTGCAATGGAAGGGGCAACACCTGAGCCCTGAGCAGCGCATGGAATCCGCCGAAAAAGAACTCGAAAAAGCAGAAGAGCATTTGCTGTCGGCGATAAGCTCCATGTACAAAGCCTTGTGTTATGTGGTGCCCGATGTCATTTCCCGCATCAATATTCTTCCTATGAAGGAAATAAAAGGGGAACTGGTAGTTGAGGGTAAACCAGAAGCTCCGCGATTGGAGAGCTTTTACAAAGGGCGCTAACTTTTTCGGCTAGCTCATACGTTAGAAAAGAGGCCGTAGCCTTTATGGAGGGCGTCGCTTGGCGCCCGCTTCACTCAAACATCAATGAATGGCGTTGCCAGCCGCAACACCTTGGCCTCTTTCAACTGGGGCTCTTTTTAAGTGAACTCGCCCTATTCATCGCGTGTCACAGCGCGCAATATAGCCACTCCATTCTGATATACTCGTGCAGCGCCTCATGGCGCATCGCGTTACAAAAGCCAACCTGTTGTGCAAAGGATTCCTGCTCGTGTTCTGTTTTTCGTTACCCCCGATATTGCGATACTGCACTCTTAATACCATTCGCACTGCCCTGCTTTGCCTGCTCACCTTATTGAGTATTGAAAGCGCCGCTATCAGCACCTTCACCATCGATCAACTACCCAGCAAGCCCCCTTCATTGGCCACCACCGGTGCCACGGTTTTGCATCGTTCGGTCGAGATCGACGTTGCCGAGGATGGTTTGGCAACCACGCGCTATTTGGTGCGCGTATGGATTCACGATCAAAAAGCGGTCATGGACTATGGCCAGATCGAAATCGAGCGTAACCGTTTTTTAGAAGAACTGACGCTAGACATGGCACGCGTCCATACCCCGGCGGGCGACATTAAAACGCTCGCGAAAGACGCCATGCAGGTGCAAAGCCTTTCAGAAGAAAACGCCTTTTTCGACAATGAACGACTGGTATTTGCCCTGCCCGCACTGCAGCCCGGCGCTGTCATCGAATTCGCGTATACGCGACAGCAAATCAAGCCCACCATCACCGGGCACTTCTCAGCCTCTCACAGCTTTTACTGGTGGGAAAGTCAGGCCGGCAATATGGCGGCCCGCCTCGACCCGGTGATGAACAGCGAAATCCACGTGCGCTACCCAAGTTCAATGGTCTTGCAGTACACGCAATCACCATTGGTAAAAAACGCGCCCACCAAAACCCTTGAGAATGGTCACACCAGACTGCATTGGCAAACCAGGTCGTTACCCAAGTTCGAACCCCAGAGCTATATGCCCAATACGCTGAGCCATCACCCCTTGGTTGTGGTGTCGAGCATCCCTTCGTGGCAAACCATTAATACCTGGGCCCAAACCTTAACAGCCCCAAAAATAGAGGCGACACCACGACTCAAATCGGTGGCAGAGCAGATCGCTAAACAACATAAAGATCGCGACGCGCGCATTCGTGCCGTACATGCTTATCTCGAACAAAACGTACGCTACGTATTCGCCCATGTGGGTCGTGGCGGCTATGAACCCCATATGGCCGATGCCGTGCTCAGCAATGGCTATGGCGACTGTAAAGACCAGACCGTGTTAACCCTTACCCTGCTCAATGAACTGGGCATCGAGGCTTACCCGGCGCTGGTCAGCAGCAAAGGCCGAGGCTTAGAAGATATCGACCTGCCAACCCTGCGATTTGACCACATGTTTGTATATATCCCCGCAACGGAAAACAGCGAAGCCATCTGGTTCGACACCACTGGCGAGCAGATTGATTTCCCCGGTTTACACTGGTCCTACGTGGGTCAACGGGCTCTGGTCGTGAATGGTCGCGACAACCAACTGATTGAGGTGCGCCCCGCCTATACGATGGAACATGCGACCAATGTCGCGCTGGCATTTTCCTATTCCAATGAGAACGACGTGCGGGCAATCATCGAGGTCACTTTTACCGGACTGATGGGGCAGCACATGCGCAACATGCTGATGTACGTACCCGACCCGCAGGCATTGATCAAAGAGAGTCTGGCACCGATCTACCCCACTGCCGAAATTTCCAATATGAGCCATACCATCAATTCGCAGGTGCGAGATGGCGTCACCCTTAAGGCCCAACTGGATTTTAAAGATGCCTGGCAAGGCCACCCTTCACCCATGAATTATGGGTTGGGCATTAACCAGTTCTACAATTTGGGTACCTATTGGTCTGGCCTATTGCCACCCGAGAAGCGCCAGCAGCATTTTGTGCAAGAAGCACCCTTTCGTATTCGTGTGCAGGCACATATGCCGCCACCCCGCGACGACTACAGCGCCACGCTGATCTCCAGCGGACTGGACGATAAAAATGACTACTATCATCTGCAACAGTCCGGGCAGCAGCTCGATGACGGCAGCTATCAGGTGAAAGCCGATCTGGCGATATTCCCTGTCGATATACCTGTGGCGCAATATCAGGATTACTTTGAGCGGATTACCCATGCCTATGACACCAGTAAATGGAGCATACGCTTCTCACCCTCAACCCATATGGCGCGCGCGGGCGACCACCTCGACGACTCACAACCTGTGGTGGCAGAGATTAACGCCCTGATTGACAAGGGCCAGTTTGACGCGGCCCATAGCAAGGCCACGCAACTGGTCGAAAGCGAGGCAGACAACCCTACCGCGCATTATCTGCTGGCCTTGTCACTGGCGTATCTGCAACGTTATGAGGCCTCCAATGCGGCACTGCATACAGCAGTAAAATTGGGCTTTGATCTGTAGGAGCGCGACATGAAGCTGATTTATAAAGCCGGTCTGATTCTGCTGAGTATCGTGCTGACAGCCTGTGGTGGTTTAAGTAAAAAAGAACAGCAACGCCTGGACACCATTGAACAACTCAATCAGGTCTACCAAAGCGAACAAAACAACCCCACGTTTTTGCTCAAACGCGCTAGAGAAGTTGAAGCATTGGCGATGAGTCAGGGCAATCAGACCTTGCTCATGCAGGCGCTAGCCGACTATCAAAAAGTGCTGGCCATGGACCCGGCCAATAACAGCCTCAGGTACAAGGTCTACAACATTCTGTTTAGCCAGGCTATGTCGACCGGACAAACCAGCGAAGAAATGACGCAGACCTACGCGGGCTTTGATCCACAACTCAAAACCGAAGTGAATCCGCCTGCTCTCGCGCGCTATTTCTGGCTCACCGGACAATCGGCGGCACAACCCGACGAACAAGCGCTCAAACAGACCATCCACCAGGCCATGGCGCAAAGCCCAAGTAATCCGACCGTGCTACATATGGCCGCGCAGCTGTTTGACTACCTGGAGCAACCGGCCATTGCGCTGCTGTTCGCCAAGCGCGCCTACCAGTACTCTAACCAGTCAACGCCATTCAGAGTGTCTCTCGCTAGCCAGTACAATCATTACATTACGCGCAACGCCTGCCCCTACGAATACCCCAAACAACTCGATACCATTGCAACGCTTCTGCAACCGGAGCTGCGCAAAGAAACTGCCAACCCAAGGCTGCTGGAAGAAGCCGTCGTCGTGTATGAGCGACTCAATGCACTCCTGCTGTGGTTTGAAAGTGCCAAGGCCTTGAATACCTTACAACATAGCTTTCCGAATCGGGCTGCGCTTGCCGAGGCCTATGCCCATTTGGGCCTCATGTCGCGCGCCCGCGAAATATACGGTGCACTCATGCAAGAAAGCGAGTATGCGCACTATCGCTGGGCCATGCTATTGCGGGAAATGGGACAATTTGACGAAGCCCGGCAGGTAATGAGCAAGCACTTCGGACAACACAATCAGCTCTGGATGTACGACGTTTTAGCCCATGAAGCGATGCAGCTGCTGCACGATGCGTCTTTCTCGCCGGGGCAATACCTACACCTTATCGACACCGAACAGGCTTCTGAATGGGAGCGCATACTGCTGGAATATTGGCAAGGCCATCGCGACGCAAGTGCCTTGCTCGCTGCCACCCAAAACCGTTGCCAAAGCATGGAAGCCACATTCTACAGCGCCATCAAAGATGCCCATCAAGGACAATTCGCAACGGCCATTGATAAGCTGCAACAGGTGCGCGAGAGCCGACTATACTCCTTTTCGGAATACGATATGGCCCAACACCTGATCGCCCAGTTCGAAGCAAAGCTGGCACAGAAAGCGGCCCAAGATGTGACACCAACTGAGGTAGCCCATGCACACTGAAGTCGCCGAATCCTGGGATCACCTGCAAGAATTGTTGTTCTCTGGCGCCTGGAACAGCGACATACAACGCCACCGTTCGCCCTATGTCTTTCGTGGCATGGGCAATAGCGAGTTCTCGCTGGCCACCTCTCTTATGCGGCTGGGCGGCGACTTTGCACAACTCGAAAAACATCTGCTGCGTAACTTTCGCAAATACGGTCACCGCAGTTTTCAGGCCGAAGAATCGGTCTGGCACTGGCTGACCATGGGCCAGCATCACGGCTTACCCACGCGCCTGCTCGATTGGACCTATTCGCCCCTCGTCGGTATGCACTTTGCCACCGCTGACATTCGCTATGCCCATGAAGACGGCGTGATCTGGAAAGTGAATTATCACGATTGCTATCGTCAATTGCCGGACGCGCTCAAAACCTGCCTCGAGGTAGAAGGCGGCAATGTGTTTACGGTCGAAATGCTGAATAGTCTGGTCACCAGCCTGGACGCTTTTGAACGCTTGTCAGACGATCCTTTTTTTATCTTCTTTGAGCCACCTTCGGTGGATGCGCGCATCGTTAACCAGCACGGTTTGTTTTCGGTCACCTCACAACCCGGCTTAAGCCTGGAGCAGGCCATGGGTAGCACCGAATGCGAAAAAATTATTGTTCCCGCAAGCATTAAGTGGGAGATTCGCGATAAACTCGACCAGGCCAACATCACCGAACGCGTGCTCTTCCCCGGCCTTGAAGGCCTGAGTCAATGGCTGAAGCGCCATTACAGCCCGCGCTAATTGCTAACACAACCGCCTAAGAGTGTATTGCATGCCCCATTGCCCCCAATGCGATTCAGAATATCCCTATCAGGATGGCCCCAGTTATATTTGTCCCGAATGTGCCCATGAATGGCCCGTGCACGCAGAGGAAAATGATGACGCCTTTGTCGTGAAAGATGCCAATGGCGCAATACTCAGTGATGGCGACAGTGTCACCGTGATTAAAGACCTTAAAGTCAAAGGCTCATCATCGGTGGTAAAAGTGGGGACCAAAATTAAAAATATTCGACTCGTCGAAAGCAGCGACAATCATAATATTGACTGCAAAATAGAGGGCGTTGGCGCGATCAAGGTAACGCCAAAGTTTGTGAAGAAGGCCTAGCGAGCGGCACGCTTTGCGTGAGACGGAATGGGCATCGTGGGCGGCGCTTTATTGCGCTCAAATTCAATCAACAAGGAAGACAATATGACGAAGATCAGCGGTGGTTGTTTGTGTGGCAAGGTGCAGTATGAAATCGCAGGCCCCTTGTTTGGTGCCGACAATTGCCATTGCTCCATGTGTCGTCGCCAGCACGGCGCGGCGTTCGCGTCCTATGCGGCCTTTAATCCCCTGCACTTCTCTTGGGTGAGCGGTGCCTCGTTGGTGAAAACCTACGAAACCGCAAAAGGATTTGGCTGGTGTTTTTGCAGCGAGTGCGGTTCAACGCTGGCGGCTTCGATCAAAGGTCAGGTTTCTTATGTCACGCTGGGATCTGTGAAAGGCGACCCCGGCGTCAAACCCGAGCTGCATATTTTCGTGGGTTCCAAAGCCGATTGGTTCGACATTACCGATGCGCTCCCCCAATATCACGAAAGGCCTTGAAACCACCTGCCTAACGAAACCATCGAACATCGACACGCATGACTCAAAGAAACCTTCATCGCCTGTTAGGGCTATGCATGCTGTTGCCGCTACTTGCCTGGGCGACAACCGGCGTTATCTTTTTAACCAAACCAGGTTACGATGGCGCCTACGAACGCCTGTCGATCAAGACCTACCCGCTGGCGGCAACCCCCGCCATCGAAGCGCCCCCTGCTTGGCAGGAAGTGCGATGGATCCGGTCGGTATTGGGGCCACACCTGCTCGTAAAATCCAGTAATGCATTTTGGCAAGGCGACCCCTCTACGGGCTTACCCTTGCCTCCCCCTTCGGCACAACAGGTGCGTCAACTGATTACCGATGCCATTCGTGCCAACCCGCAACGCTACGGGCAGGTGCATACCATCGAAGGGCTCAGTGCCGTTACAACGACAGACATTCATATTACGCTCAACTGGAACAACATGAGCTTGCAACAAAAAGGCAAGGACCGCGAGTTCATCGACACCCTCTATAAAATTCACTACCTGCAGTGGACCAAGTGGGACAAGGCAAACACCATATTCGGCGTCGTCGGATTAATCGGCCTCTTCTCGCTCACTCTGTTGGGCTTTTTCCTGTTCCTCTCTGCGCCACGCAAACCCGAATAAAGCGCGCCAGAGATTGATTTCGTTGGACTGTTCTGCGACATTTTGCGCTGTAGAATGACCCGCCGGCGGCGCAGCAACCTGCCCTAGCCGGTATTTATTGGCGTTATACGCGATCTGATAGCGAATATAAAAAATGATTCAGCGCCTTATCGTTTGCTTATTAGCATCCTGCTCTCTTGTGGGCTGTGTACAAAAATATCAAAGCGAGCCCTTTCTCGCCTATGGCACCACGGCCACCTTGGCCATGGGGCAAGCCCTGCAAAAACAAAGCTCCAACCAGCAATACGCCATATTCACCGACGCGTACTGTAACAATAGCGAGCACTATGGCCTGGCAGCTAACCTCACCTACTTTGCCTTTACCGATAAACAGGAAGTCGTACACCTGCAACCCGACACAGAACTGTTTGTTGTCGGGCGTGCAGCCAAACACCACAATGGTGAAGCGCGTGAATGCACGAACGTGAGCCGCTTTATCGCAGAACAAGGCAAAGCCTATTTGGTCGAACAGCACTTGTACTGGCCACAATGCAGCATGAAGATCATTGATCTGGCGACGCAAGCAGAGGTGGGTCAACCTCAGAAAGTCACCGACAAATGTCGCAAGAAAAATCTGACGCCCTTGTTTTAGGCTTTAAAGCGGGAGACGCGTAACGGTGGACGGGATGTGCTTTTGGCCGGACGACCGGGGCCCGACGCCGGACCTAAAAGACCGACACCAGGCTCGACGAGAGCTTTACGAAATGCCCTGTTGCGCGACAATGCAAGTCAGTCAGATCGTGCTAATCTTGATCAATAATTCGACTATTCTCGCACCGACATAAGCATTCAGCTCACTGTTGCCAATATTCGGTCGAGTCAGGCTGCTAAAGCTCCCTGTTAACATGCGACCACGGGCTGCGCTGTGACACTCAAATACGATATCGACACATTTACCAAGCATCTCGAACAATACACCTGTGATTATTTGCGCCGCGAAATAGCGTTCGAAAACGTCACAAGCAGAACACAGTTATTGGAGATACCAGAGCTTGAGCTAAAACCCATCACCGCTCTTATCAGTGTTGCGGGCGATACCAATGTGCTGGTGGCCGCCAGCTTTGATTGGCCCTTAATGCGTGTACTGACGGGTAACTTTCTGGACACCGCTGTTGCCGAAGTGGAAGAAGACGACTGCCTCGATATGGCGAGTGAATTCATTAATATCATTATTGGCCTGTGCACCTCGAATCTTGACCACCACGATGGCCACCCTATTTTGTTTTCTCCCCCCGTGATTATCGAAGACGCGAAAACCATACGCCATCATCGAGATAGCCTATTCTTTAGAATTGACCTGTTCACGGAGGCCGGAGATATGAATCTCAATTGTATCGGCCCAAGAGATATTTTTGCGCATTAGTAAAAAAACTTCTTGGCAGTTAAGGCAAACTCTGAACAGCCGGATTGACAGAATCCAACGGGTAAAATTTGCATTGAAGGCTATGCATACCACCTTGAACAAAAACACCAGATTCTTTGCGAGAGCGATCACCCGAGTACTGATTTTAATATCATTATTCGCGTGTCAGTCTGCCATTGCTGCAGTCGATCTGGCCCACGCAACAGATCTTCGCGATCTTGGTAAGTACAGCCATTTCATATTTGATGGCCACGATGAATTTTCTTTCGAAACACTACCACCTGCCAACGACCCGCGCTGGCATCGCCCGCAAAAGCACATCATCTCTCAAGGTTACAGTAAGGAGGTGTTGTGGATACGGTTACCGCTTATCAATCGCGCGCACAATCGTGACTGGATGCTTGAAATTGGCTACCCCATCATTGATCGCATTGATGTCTACATAGACTACGCAGACAAAGTGGAAAGCTATCACCTTGGCGACAGACTGAAATTCTCGGAACGCCCTATCCACTACAGAAACATGGTGGTTCCGTTCACCCTCGACAATAACCAAAGCGCCGTGATTACACTTAGGGTATCGACGGGCAGTTCACTCAAGGTGCCGTTAAAAGTCTGGTCGGAACACGACTTTTATCAATACCAGCAAACCTCTCTGCTGTTCTATGGCACCTTCTTTGGCTTCATGCTGGTGATGATTGCCTACAACCTGATTCTGTACTTCTTTGTTAACGAGTTTCGATACCTTTTTTACGTTACGTTTGCCACCGCATTTGTCGTATTCCAGGCGGCGTTAAGCGGGTTGGGCTATCAGTTTTTTTGGTCTAACCAGATCACGTTTAATGAGCACGTTCTGCCCACCTCGCTTGGTGTGACACTCGTATTTGAAACGCTTTTTGTATCGACTTTTTTAAACTTGGCCAAAGATGCCCCGCGCATCGCCCGCTTTCTGAAATGGATTACGTGGATACTGGCAGGGCTTTCTGTTGCAGCACTATTTTTGAACAATCGTGACGCGATTCGACCATTGATTGCGATGGGTATCGTACTGAATCTGCTGTTCTTCTTTTTGGGGGTACAGCGCTGGCGCGATGGCAACCGTGCCGCCCGCATTTTTACCATCGCCTGGTCGTTCCCGGTATTTAGTGGTGTGCTGGTAGGTCTGGTGGCCTTTGGTCTGGTTGAGCATACGTCATTCAGTGAGTACAGCATGGCGGTGAGCATGGTGCTGGCCGTCGTGCTGCTGTCCTTTGCTTTGGGCGAATCGTTTGCACAGCAACGTGAAGAGCGCATTCAGGCGCGCGAAGAAGCGCATCGTTTAAGTATCGAGATGCAAAAAGAGCGCGAGATTAATCGCAAAATTTCAGCTCTGAACGAAGAAATTTCAGATGCGCGAGATGAATCCGAAAAACGTCGTCAGGTCGTTTCAGACCTGTTAAACAACTCAAGTCAGGGCTTTATCGCCTTCGGTAACAATCTTTTGGTTGAACCCGATTTTAGTCGCGCCTGCCTGAATTTTTTCGGCTCATCACCAGAAGGCAAACAGGTAACCGAATTACTCTACCCCCCCGAAGATGAAGGTGGCCGGACTTTTTTCAAACACGCGATTTCAGAAGTACTGGTTGAAGACGATGAATTCCGGCGAGATATGATGCTGTCACTCCTGCCAACGCAGTTTCAAGTAGAAGACCATTGTCTTGAAGCTGAATACAAACCCCTAAGAGGGGCGCGGGTCATGATGGTGCTGACAGATATATCCAACGAAATCAAATTGCGAGAACAAGTGGAACAGGAGCATCGTCGCCTAACCATGATCGTTTCAGCGGTGACGGATCAGCGCGATGTCACCGAGACCATCGCTTCTTTTCGAAGATTTCTGATTCAAGCCTGCAAAGGATATGAGATGAGTGGCGAAGAGCTCTATCGCAAGGTGCACACCTTTAAAGGTTTGTTCAATCAGTTTTCATTTGTTGCCTTACCGTCTGCGCTACACGAAGTAGAAAAGCAACTGAGCCAATGTACCGATAAATCCAACATACCGTTTAATACGCTATGGCAAGCCTTCGATACGGATATGGATGTGATTGTTGAGCGACTCGGCGCTAACTTTAACGAAAATCAGGGCTTTGTTCAGGTAAGTGGGCAAACCCTGAAAGAGCTCAATGTGCTGATACATCAATATCTAGCAGACTGCGAACACGCGCAACATCAACACGCACTGCAGTGTCTGGCGGCCAAGGTTGCCCTGCTCGACAAGGTTGAACTGAAAGAGATGTTTACCCCGCTGTTACGGGGCACCTACAGTCTGGCTCGCGAACAGGGTAAATCGGTGCATGTGGCCTTCGATGGCGAGAATGTCATGCTCACACGCAAGCACTATGAAGATTTTGTGAATAGTCTTGTGCACGTGTTCCGCAACGCGGTTGACCATGGCATTGAGCTGCCCACTGAACGCACTGCGAAAGGCAAGCAAGAGACCGGCACCATTACCTGCCACTACGAAATCAGCGGGCCAAGCCTGGTGATTCAGATATCGGATGATGGTCAGGGTATTGATTGTGATCTGCTCAGAGAGCAACTGCGCCAAGTGCGCGGGCTGGACGAGCACTCTGTTGCCGCCTTAAGTGAAGATCAGTTACTGCAATGTATCTTTGATGATGGCATGACGACACGAGATGAGGTTACCGAAGTGTCAGGGCGTGGTGTTGGGCTGGCTGCGACACGCAACGAAGTGGAAAAGCTGGGGGGATCGATCACCGTCTCGTCGACACCCGAGAAAGGCATGTGCATCACGATTCGTCTGCCCTGGTTATTGGATAATACCGCCAAGTTACACACCGAGACCGAACAGAGCAAAGACTCCACGCTCGTGCTTCTGGATGTATTAAAACAACACACCTACGCCTATCTCGCAAACGAAGGCGAACTTGAGGATATCCGCTTAGCGCCAAACCAGACGGATATGGCAGCCATAAGCTTGAATGAAAGCAGCGTCTACGTGCGTATTGAGGCGCCCTATGAGGTTTGGGTGGTGTTTTATTTTGAGCAATCGCTTCTATCCTTTCTGGCACAAACGTTTTTGGATCAAACCGAGAGCCA
>JAWWBW010000058.1:0-14248 GCA_033720775.1 Oleiphilaceae bacterium
AATGCGTGCAGCGCTGGACGCTTACAGTCAGCGCAAGCGCCGCTTTGGTCAAACAGATGATCAGGTCGATGCTCAGCAGGGCGGAGGTCATTAGATGCTGAAACAACGAGTGATTACCGCACTGATTCTTGCTCCGCTGGTACTGGCAGGGCTGTTTGGTTTGGAGGAGCGGGGCTTCTCGTGGTTTGTGGCCGGCGTTGTGCTGTTGGGCGCGTGGGAGTGGGCCAACTTTGCGGGTATTCCGGCGCAGATGGGGCGGTGCATTTACGCGGCTGTAGTCGGTGCCGTGTTGTATCTGGTTTCCGGTGTGCCAGCTTCGTTCGTGTTGGGTGTGGCTTTGGTATGGTGGTTATTGGCGATCGCGTTGGTGGCGGGTTATCCAAACCGGTTCGAACTGTGGAAGTCGCCGCGCATGATCGCTGTCATGGGCTTGTTTGTGTTGGTGCCGTTTTGGAAAGCCATGGTGGTTGTACGTGCATCATCACTTTCAGTCGCGCCCGAGTTGAGTGTGTTGTGGGTAATTTTATATATGTTGCTGATGGTCTGGGCGGCCGATATTGGTGCCTATTTTGCCGGCAAGGCCTGGGGCAAAGCGAAGTTGGCGCCAAATGTGTCGCCGGGTAAATCCTGGGCAGGTGCCTGGGGTGGTGTCGCGTCAGTGACCTTGCTTGCGTTGATCGCAGGCCTGGCGATTGAGTTGTCATTAGGGCAGCTAACCTTGTTACTCGTCGCAAGCGGAATCACCGCAGTGATCTCGATCTATGGCGATTTGCTGGAAAGTATGTTGAAGCGCCATCGCGGTATTAAAGACAGCAGTCAGCTGTTGCCGGGTCATGGTGGTGTGATGGATCGTATCGATAGCCTAACGGCAGCCATTCCTGTGTTTACGTCTTTGGCGTTGTTCTTTGGGTGGTTGGTATAGCACATGGTTGCGCAGGTTTGTGTATTGGGTTCGACCGGCTCAATTGGGGTTAACACGCTTGATGTCATTGCTCGGCATCCTGACCGTTATCAAGCGTTTGCATTGAGTGCCAATAACAATGTGTCTGACATGTTGGCTCAGTGCGAGGCGCACAAGCCGACCTATGCCGTGATGGTTGATGAGCAGGCCGCAGAGCAATTGCAGTCGGTTTTGAAGGAAAAAGGGTTAGGGACAGAAGTATTGGCAGGGGCGGGAGCCCTGGAAGAGATTGCCTCGCATGAGCAGGTCGACATGGTAATGGCGGCTATCGTTGGAGCTGCCGGGTTGGCGCCGAATCTGGCGGCGATTCGTAAAGGCAAGCGCGTCTTGCTGGCGAATAAAGAGTCGCTGGTGATGAGTGGTGAGCTGTTTATGCGCGAAGCGCGGGCGAGTGATGCGGTGCTGCTGCCCATCGACAGTGAACACAACGCGATCTATCAGTGTTTACCCGAGGCCTACCAATGCGGGCAGAACCTCAGTCGAGAAATACGGCGTATTCTATTAACAGCATCGGGCGGCCCTTTTCGTGGCCAGAATCGAGCCGTTTTGCACGAAGTCACTCCTGAGCAGGCCTGTAATCACCCTAACTGGAACATGGGGCAAAAAATCAGTGTCGACTCTGCGACGCTCATGAATAAAGGGCTTGAGCTGATTGAGGCGTGCTGGCTATTCAACGTGGCGCCCGAAAAAATCGAAGTGCATATCCACCCCGAGAGCATCGTGCATTCCATGGTGGAATATTGTGACGGTTCTGTTTTGGCGCAAATGGGAACCCCTGATATGCGCACCCCCATCGCCTATGGTCTGGCCTGGCCAGAACGTATCGATGCAGGCGTAGGCTCGCTCGATTTTTTTGCCCAGAGCAGTCTACATTTTGAGCGGCCCGACGAAGATAATTTTCCTTGTCTGAAGCTGGCGCGGCAGGCTTTTCATGCTGGTGGAACGGCGGGCGCGGTACTCAATGCGGCGAATGAGGAAGCGGTAGCGGCATTTCTAAAAGGTAATATCCGCTTCACGGCAATCCCTGATATCATCGCCAACGCGCTGGATACTCTCGGTAGCCAGCATGCCGATACGCTCGATACAATCGTAGCGACTGATCAGGCAGCACGAAAAGTGGCGCTCGATTATATTCAACAAATGCACATGCACGCCTGAGCAGGCTCAGAATCGCGATGGAATTCATACAGTCAGCGTTATCCTTGATCGTTACCCTCGGTATTCTCGTGACCATTCACGAATACGGCCATTTTTGGGTAGCGCGCCGTTGTGGCGTCAAGGTGCTGCGTTTTTCTGTCGGTTTCGGCAAACCGCTTTTTTCGTGGTACGACAAACAAGGCACTGAATTCGCCGTCGCTGCGATTCCACTCGGTGGATATGTCAAAATGCTCGACGAACGCGAAGGTAGCGTTCCCCCCGAGCAGCTTCACATGGCCTTCAATAATCGACCGGTAGGGCAGCGCATTGCCATTGCCGCCGCAGGGCCCGTCGCCAATTTTCTTTTTGCCATCGTCGCTTATTGGCTGATGTTTATGATCGGCTTCAATGTACTGGTGCCTAAAATCGGCGAAGTGATTGCCGATTCTCCTGCCGATCAGGCGGGTCTCGTTCCAGGCTATGAAATTGTCACGGTTGAGGGGCGTGATACACCGGGTTGGCGAGCCGTGAGTATGGAGCTAATCAACCGCATAGGTGATAGCGGAAATATTCGTATTGAAGCCCGGCCCAATGATGATAGGCCGGCTGAACTGTTTTTACTTCCTGTTCAGAGCTGGTTACAGAATAGCGAAGAGAAGAATCTGATCGGTGAGCTGGGAATAAAACGTTACTTGCCACCGGTGCCCGCAGAGATGGGGCAAGTGTTGCCTGATAGTCCTGCAGAACAAGGTGGTCTGAAGCCTGGTGACCGGGTAGTCATGGTGGGAGATCAGGCAATTAACACCTGGTTTGATTTTGTCGATGTGGTCAAGGCTGCGCCCGAGCAACGTCTTAATGTGACGATAGAACGTCCTAATGACAATGGTGGTACCGACCTGATCCGGCTTCAGTTGACACCCGCTTTGCATCAAGGTGCAGACGGTGAAACCTATGGCCGCCTGGGTGTGGGGGCAGCGCCATTTGATTATCCTCCTGAAATGATTCGACAGGTGCGCCATGGCCCGGGTCAGGCATTGCTGTCTGCGATCGACCAGACCGGCGCCGATACGATGATGACCCTGAATGCCATTAAAAAAATGCTGGTGGGGCTGTTGTCGCTGGATAATCTGAGCGGTCCAATCACGATTGCTCAGGTGGCGAGCGCTTCTATCAGTTCTGGTGCAGAAGATTTCCTGAGTTTTCTGGCGCTATTGAGTATCAGTTTGGGGGTATTGAATCTGCTGCCGATTCCTGTGCTCGATGGCGGCCATATTCTGTATTACAGCCTCGAAGCATTACGTGGCAAGCCGTTACCTGAAAAATGGCAGGTGCTTGGTTTAAAAATTGGTTTATGTCTGATTCTCACGCTTATGACGGTCGCCATTTATAACGACGTGATGCGACTGTAATGGCGTATTTCGTGCGCCAGCAAATCCAGAATTTCAACAAGAACATAAGTGCCCGCATGCACAAGTGGTTTAACAAGGTATAAACAATTAATGAGTAGGGTGGTACAGCGAGTTTTGCGTCAGTGCGTTTTGTGCATAGTCATCACGCTTTGGCATATTGGGGCGCAGGCAATGGAACCCTTCGTGATTGCGGATATTCGTGTCGACGGGCTAAAGCGCGTGTCTGCCGGTACGGTGTTTAGCGAGTTTCCTTTGGGCGTGGGGGATATGGTTACCCAGGAACGTCTCGTCGATGCAACCAAGAGCTTATTCCGTACCGGTCTGTTTACTGATATTCAGTTGGCGCGAGAAGAAGACGATCTGGTCGTCATCGTCAAAGAACGTCCTGCGATCAATAAGATAGACATAACCGGAAACAAGGATATTGCCGCTGACGAACTGCTTGAGGGGCTCAAGAATGCAGGCATGGCAGAGGGCAAAGTATTCAAACGGGTGACGCTCGAACGCCTTGAACTCGAAATCTTACGTTCCTATGTCGCCCAAGGGCGTTACAGTGCGTCGGTAGAAGCCGAAGTGGTTGAATTGGCACGTAATCGCGTTGATATCAATATCAAAATCGACGAGGGCGAAGTTGCATCGATACTGCATATCAATTTTGTCGGAAATAAAGCATACGATGACGATACGCTCAAAGACTTGATGAGCCTAAAAACGCCGGGTTTCTGGACGTTTTTCACTGGTGACGATAAATACTCCAAAGAAAAGTTAAGTGGTGACCTCGAACGCATTCGTTCTCACTACCTGGATAACGGGTATATCAAGTTCACCATTGAATCTACACAAGTATCGGTGAGCCCTTATAAGGAAGACGTATATATTACGGTGAACGTTTCGGAAGGTCCGCAGTTCACCGTGCGTGAATTTGACCTGAAGGGTGAGCTGATTCTTGAAGAAGATAAGTTACGCCAGCTGGTGCTGATCAAGCCGGGCGATGTGTTTTCGCGGCAATCACTGACGCTGTCTTCAGATTTGATTTCTCGAGCATTGGGAGCCGAGGGCTATACCTACGCGAACGTCAATGCGATTCCCGAGACGCACGATGACAACACTGCATCCATCACGTTCTTTGTGGATCCCGGCAAGCGCAACTATGTACGCCGTATCAACTTCAGAGGGAATATTTCCACCCGCGACGAAGTATTACGCCAGGAAATGCGCCAAATGGAAGGTGCGTCGGCTTCTACTGATCTGATTGAGGCCTCCAAAACGCGTTTAGAGCGCTTGGGTTTTTTCAGCAATGTGACGGTCGAAACACCATCGGTACCGGGTGTTAGCGATCAGATTGACGTGAACTATCGCGTTGAAGAGCAAAGTTCAGGGAGCTTGTCTGCCAGTCTTGGGTTTTCGCAGGGTAGTGGCGTCACATTGGGCTTGAGTGTGTCCGAGAATAATTTCTTCGGCACGGGTAAACGCGTCTCGTTTGGTATTAACCGCAACGACTCGGTCAAGTCGGCTAACTTTTCCTACCTCGACCCTTATTACACGGTAGATGGTGTGAGTCGGGGCTTCCGCTTGTTTGCTCGCGAAACGGACTTTGATGAAGCCGACGCGTCGGACTACGTTTTGGACGCGACAGGTGGTTCGGTGACCTTCGGTTACCCCATCAGTAACATCGCGCGCTTGTCTTTTGGTTTGGGATATACCCATACCAAACTCTCAGTTGGTATTGGTCCGGCATTAGAGATCGAGCGCTTTGTTGAGAGCAATGGCACCAAATTCGATACGTTTGAGCTCAGTGCCGGTTGGTCTCGCAGCACCCTCAATAAAGGCATGTTTCCGACCGATGGTTGGCGTCAAAGCCTCTCGCTTGATGTCACACTGCCATTCAGCGATGCGTCTTTCTATAAGCTCAACTATCGTTCCAATGCGTTTTTCCCGGTCGACGACCAGCAAAAATTTGTTTTCCGTTTGCGTAATGATTTAGGCTGGGGCGCGAGTTATGGTGACACGGATACGCTACCGTTTTACGAGCACTATTATGCTGGCGGTATTAACTCTGTTCGCGGATATCGCAATAACTCTCTTGGCGATCGGACCACACCCAACCCCAATTTTTCACTGGATGATGATCCGTTCGGTGGTAATTTCCTCGTCGAAAACAGCGCCGAGTTTATTTTCCCGGTGCCTTTTGTAAAAGATCAGCGTTCTATGCGCCTGGCTTACTTTGTTGATGCAGGCAACGTATTTAATACCAAGAGCGACTATGATTTTGCGTTTAACGAAATTCGCTGGTCGACGGGATTGAGCTTTCAGTGGAATACATTTATCGGTCCGTTGGGCTTTAGTTTTGGCAAGGCGCTTAATGATGTGCCATCCGACGAAACACAGTTCTTCCAGTTCTCTCTGGGGCAGCCATTTTAAAGGTTGAGTTGCCGGATGACGGTGGGGCACAAAAATTAATAAGCAGGAGGTGTTCAAATGATACAACGGGGTTTCATTCTCGCAGTGGCCATGTTTTTGTTGGCGACACAAGTAGCCGCAGAAACCAAAATCGGTTTGGTAGATATGCGAGCAGCATTGTTCTCCTCGGATGCTGCGCAAGCGTTTACTGAGAAAACGATCAATCAGTTTAAGCAGCAGGATATGCAGGTGCGCTCAGTGGGTGAAGAGGCGCAAAAAATGGAGCTGCGTTTAAAGAACGATGCGGCCATTATGAGTGATAGCGAACGGGCCAAGCTGGCTTCTGATCTCGAAGAAAAGATCCAGGAGTTCAAGTATCTCAAAACCAAGCTCGACAAAGCTTTGAATGAAAAACGTCAGGAATTTCTAACCGCGTCTCGCCCCAAGCTGGATCAGGCCTTGAATGAGTTGGTTTCCGAAGAAAAAGTCGATTTATTGTTGCCTCGTGAGGCGGCGCTTCACTTCAATGACTCCTTCGATTACACCCAAAAAGTGATTGATAAACTCAATGCGATGAAATAACAGCGGCTACGCGTATGACTAATGCTAGTTTTACTCTGGCCCAGCTCGCTGAGAAACTCGGTGGTACCGTAGTGGGTGATGCCGATACGGTGATTACGGGCATCAATACACTGCAAGATGCAGAGTCGGGACAAATCAGTTTTCTGGCCAACCCGGTGTATCAAAAGTATTTGGCATCGACCAAAGCGAGTGCGGTTATTCTGGATGAGAAGCAAGCTAAAGAGGCGCCTTGCGCGGCTCTTGTGCACAGCAATCCTTATCTGGCCTATGCCCAGCTGAGTCACCTTTGGGACTGGCAATTTGCTGCGGAGCGTGGCAGTAAGCACCCTTCGGCAAGCATTGCCGCTACGGCGACGGTTGCAGAAAGTGCAACGATTGAAGCGGGCGCTGTGATTCAGGACGAGGCGGTGATTGAGGATGGCGCCTGGATTGGTGCCAACGCCGTGGTGGGACAGCATAGCCGTATTGGTCGCGGTACAAAGCTGCATGCACAAGTGGCGGTTTATCACGGGGTTTCAATCGGAGAGCGCTGTATCATTCATAGCGGAGCCGTGATTGGCTCGGATGGATTTGGCTTCGCACCGGCAGGTGGTGAATGGCACAAAATAGCGCAAATTGGCGGTGTTGTGATTGAGGATGAAGTTGAGGTGGGTGCCAATACGGCCATCGACCGTGGGGCCTTGGACAACACCGTGATTGAGCGTGGCGTCAAACTCGATAATCACATTCAGATTGCGCACAATGTGCGCGTTGGTGCCTTCACTGCGATGGCAGCCGGTTGCAAGATCGCGGGCAGTACCACCATTGGTAAACATTGTATCTTTGGTGGTGGAAGCGGCGTAGCCGGTCATCTCACTGTCACCGATAACGTGCATCTTACGGCCATGACGATGGTGATCAAAAGCCTCAATGAGCCAGGTGTGTATTCCTCAGGTACCGGCGTGCAAACCAATGCCAAATGGCGCAAAAGTATTGCGCGTTTGCGTCAGCTCGATCAGTTAGTTGGCCGGGTGAAGCAACTTGAGAAGTCCTTAAAGCAACAGCAGGAATCTTCCTGACCATTGCAAGTGCGAGATGGTAATGGAAATCGATATACAAACTTATTTACCCCACCGTTATCCCTTTTTAATGGTGGATAGGGTGACTGAAGTCGAAGCCGGAAAGTTTATCAAGGGCTACAAGAACGTCAGTTTCAACGAGCATTTTTTTCAAGGCCATTTTCCAGACATGCCGATTATGCCGGGTGTGCTAATCTTGGAAGCAATGGCGCAGATATCCGGTATTCTCGGCTTTGTCACCACGGACAAAAAACCGAGCGAAAATCTGGTGCATTATTTTGCAGGTTCCAATCAGGCACGCTTTAAACGACCGGTTCGCCCGGGTGATCAGCTGGTACTCGAATCCAACCTGATCGCCGCAAAACATAGTATCTGGAAATTTGAATGTCGTGCGCTGGTTGATGGCGAAGTGGCGTGTGTCGCCGAGATCATGACGGCTGAGCGAGAGCGTTAATGAGTATTCATCCCCAAGCAATAGTTGACCCTGGTGCCAAGTTGGGTGAGGGCGTCGAAGTGGGCCCATGGACCTATATCGGGCCCGATGTGGAAATTGGCGACAATACGCGTATTCATTCCCATGTTGTGATCAAGGGCCCGACGGTAATTGGTCGTGACAACGAAATTTTTCAGTTCGCCAGTGTCGGAGAAGCTTGCCAGGATAAAAAATATGCGGGCGAGCCTACACGCCTCGAAATCGGTGACCGTAATGTGATTCGTGAGAATTGTACTATTCATCGCGGCACCGTGCAGGATAAGGGGATTACTCGCATTGGCAGCGGCAATTTATTTATGGCCTATGTGCATGTAGCCCATGATTGCGTGATTGGTAATGACTCCATTTTTGCTAACAATGCCACGCTTGCTGGCCACGTTCATGTAGGTGATCAGGTAATTCTGGGTGGCGGTACCATGGTGCATCAGTTCTGTCGCATCGGCTCACACAGTATGAGCGCTGGTGGCAGTATCGTGTTGCGTGATATTCCCGCCTATGTCATGGCCAGCGGCCAAAGTGCCTCTGCGCATGGGATCAATAGTGAAGGTCTTAAGCGTCGGGGGTTCACCAAAGAACAGGTGCTCACTATCAAACGCGCGTACAAGACCATTTTCCGACAAGGCTTACGTTTGGTCGATGCCATTGCGGAGCTTGAAGCGCAGCTGTCGTCAGCACCCGAGTTGGAGATACTGGTGAACAGTTTGAAAGAGTCCGAGCGCGGCATTATTCGATAATGAGCCATTCGGAGCTTCCAAACGTCGCGGACGCTACCCCGCCTGCAGCGACCGAGGCTTCCCATCCAGTTTCAGACCAGCCCATCACTATTGCCATGGTGGCGGGTGAGGCATCTGGTGATATTTTGGGTGCCGGTTTGATCGCGTCACTCAAAAAGCGCTATCCCAAAGCAAGATTCGAAGGTATTGGTGGTCCTTTAATGGAAGCCGAGGGCTTTAAAACCCACGTGCCCATGGAGCGTCTTTCGGTCATGGGGTTGGTTGAAGTGTTGGGGCGCATATTCGAGCTAATTGGCATTCGCTGGCGGCTCAAGCGTTACCTGTTGCGAAAACGACCTGCCGCTTTTATTGGTATTGATGCGCCGGATTTTAACTTGGGCCTGGAGCTGGCTTTGCGCCGAAACGGTATTAAAACTGGCCACTACGTGAGTCCATCGGTATGGGCGTGGCGCCAGAATCGCGTGTTCAAGATCGCGCGCGCCGTCGATTTGATGCTTACATTATTCCCCTTCGAAGCACAGTTCTATCGCCAGCACCGCATTGCCGTGCGATTTGTGGGGCATCCTCTGGCCGACGGTATCCCCTTGCAAACAGATCGGCATGAGGCGCGACAGAATCTCGGTTTGGCAGGTGATACACCTTTGATTGCCTTGTTGCCTGGTAGTCGCGGGGGTGAAATCGCCTATATCGGGCGCAGTTTGATCGAGGCTGCGCTCTGGTTGCGCGAACGTCGACCCGACTTACGTTTTGTGATTCCCTGCGTGAACGAAGCACGTAAACAACAGGTTGCAGAGCTTTTGAAGGAACATGCGCCTGACTTGTCGATCACCTTGGTGCTTGGTCGCTCGCGCGAAGTGATGCAGGCCAGCGATGTGGTCGTGTTGGCATCGGGTACGGCAACACTGGAGGGGATGTTGATGAAGCGCCCCATGGTCGTAGCCTACCGGGTCTCACAGATTACCTATCGCATCATGCGTCGTCTGCTCAAAGCGCCGTTTGTCGCCTTGCCAAATCTACTGGCAGGTAGAGAAGTGGTGCCCGAGTTACTGCAAGACGATGCGCAGCCCGAAAAAATTGGGCAGGCGGTGTTGGAGCGATTGTCTCCCGAGGCCAGTATGGCTATTCAGCAGACATTTAGCGATTTGCATCAGGCGCTAAAGCGTAATGCGAGCGAAGAAGCTGCAGATGCCGTGGTGGCACTTATCGAAGGCCATCTCGAAAAGCCCGACGGGGTGAAACATGGATGAGTTTGTTTGCGCCTACCAAGGGTCGCTGCTGGCGGGGGTAGATGAAGTTGGGCGAGGACCGCTCGCAGGGCCCGTTGTTGCTGCCGCTGTGATTCTTGATCCGGCGCAACCCATTGAGGGTTTAACGGATTCGAAGAAGCTCAGCGAGAAAAAGCGTGAGCGCCTGTACGATGAGATCGTTGAAAAGGCCTTGAGCTGGAGCATCACTCGGGCGAGTGTCGCGGAAATCGATGAGCTCAATATTCTGCATGCCTCTATGCTGGCCATGAAACGTGCCGTTGAAGAGCTCGACTTTACGCCAGAATACGTGCTGGTAGATGGCAACCGTATGCCTCAGATCTCGTTGCCGGGTGAAGCCGTTGTGGGCGGCGATTTGCGTGTGGCCTGTATCAGTGCGGCTTCGATTTTAGCCAAAGTGTCGCGTGATCGAGAGATGCTGGCGCTGGATGAGCAATATCCCGGTTATGGTTTGGCTAAACACAAAGGTTACCCTACAAAAGCACATCTTGAAGCCTTGGCTGAGCAAGGTGTTGTTGATATTTATCGTCGCTCCTTCAAGCCCGTTGCGCGCCTGCTTAATGTTTGACCTCGCCCGTCTTACCTTGATGGCGTGTAATGTAAAAGCACGTATAAGTTAATGAATAGTGCTTGTTCAGCGCTGCTAAACAGGGCTATTATCGCTCGCCTCAATAACTATATGCCGCACAGTGAGTGCAGCAATTGAATTCCACTTAAGCTTAAGTCGTACCGCGCTGAATGAATGTGCGGTTTCGCAAAAAGTTGCCGAACAGCATCGTAAGCGCAGATTAAAAATGCGTGGCGGTGTATCTGAAGTTAACAGCCCCCCAGAGGGTTGCAAAAAGGGCACGGGATGCCCGATCAGCTTTTTAAGCTGAAACGTATAGCACGTGAAGGGAAGACGTTTCTTACCGGTTCTCTCTGCCGAACATTGTGAATTTGTGTGAACTGATTCGCCAAATTATTGTGCTTAAGTACGCGTAATAAAGCGGAAGACAAAATATTGACGCTTTGTATTGGTTAAATATCGACTAATTCCGTCATCTTTTACTTCCGATTACTACACTTGGGCTTAGATTCAAAGTCAAACAGAGCGGGTTTCAAGATGTTTAACATTTCAGAGCAGCTTCAATCATTCAAAACTATCGCGGCCGTCGCGGGTAGTTCTTTGCTGATTGCATGTAGCGGAGGCGGTGGTACTAGCGACCAGGCAAGCTCTCCTGCTGAAGTGGAAACACAAATGACCACCATCGAAGGCAGTGCGATCAAGGGCGTGATCTCCAACGGCTTGGTTCAGGCGTATCGTGTTGTTGACAACGGCGGTGTACTCGAAATTGACGAAACAGCACTCACTGCAGCGGTGCGTACGGATGCGCAAGGCAACTTCCAATTGTCACTAGACGAGCGTTTCAACAATGACTCCGTGGTGATCGAAATCACTGCCGATGGTCAAACTCGTATGACCTGCGATGTAACAAGCGGTTGCGGCACAGACGATTCAGGTTCAGCGATTCAGTTTGGCGATCAGTTCGCACTGGATAGTTCTTTTGCAATGACAGGAGTCGTGACGGGCGTAACGAGTGGCCAGCGTCTGCAGGCTTACGTGAACCCCATGACCCATATGGCGGTCGCTTATGCCAACGCACAAATTAGTGGTTTGACCTCTAGTAATATCAACTCGGCTCTCCGTGCCGTGGAAGACTTGCTTGATCTTGATAATGGGGCGCTTGACCAGAATGCAGCCGATATTACTGCGCTTTCTAACAGCAGTGTGCCCACTAAAGCCGAGTTGGAACTGGGGGTAATGGCTGCCTCATTCCTGGGCTTGGTAAATACGCCTGACTGGGATGGCATCGAAGAAGTGTTGTTGCACATCGAAGAGCGCATGGCGAACAGTGGTCAATTGGCTAGCGTTAACATGGGAGCTCTGCGCGATGTCACGCTGGACGATCTGTTCAACGGTGCGATGACCATCGCTAACGATTTGGTCAGTGCCAACCCTGAGGCGGAATACGTGCAGGTTATGACGCAGGTTGCTGATGAAACGGCTGTAGCCTATTCCGAAGTCACTGAGAGCGGTAATCAGGTTGATCCTGTCACGATCACTTCACAGCCGCAGTCTGTGGACGTGGATGAAGGTGGTAATGTCACATTATCGGTGGGCGCCAATGGTGGTGGTACGCTGAGTTTTCAATGGCGCAAAGATGGCGTGGCGATCGATGGCGCCATTGGTTCGAGCTACACTATTTCAGCAGCAGCCTTAAATGATGCGGGTTTGTATGACGTCATTGTCAGCAACAGTGTAGGCTCGGTGGCGTCAAATTCAGCCTTGCTCGCAGTCAATGAAGTGACGCCTTCTCTGGGAACGATCGCCTTGAGCTGGGATATCCCCACGCAGCGTGAAGATGGTTCGGCGCTGGAACTCTTTGAAATTGACGGATACGTCATTGTCTATGGCACAGAGTCCGGTCAACTGACGAATCAAATCAACATTGTTGGCGCTGGCGAAACGACAGCGTCGATTGCGGACCTGCCTCCGGCCACCTATTACTTTGCGATTGCGACGATCGATAGTGATGGACGCCAGGGCAACTACTCTTCAGAAATTTCTCAAACAATTATGTAACTTTTTACCCCGTCAAAAAGCTGCTCTAATAAAACCCGCTCACATCGAGCGGGTTTTTTCGTTCTGAATTTTAGAAAGGAGTAGCTCTTGCAGGTTTCGGGTAAATCCTCGGCGCAAGTCTGGCACCCCGCGCTCATCATCATTCACTGGTTAAGTGTTGTGGTGATATTGGGTTTATATGCCGTAGGTTGGTACATGGTGCAACTGGACTATTACGACTCCTGGTATCGTGTTGCCCCTATGTGGCACAAGGCATTTGGTCTGCTTTGGGCGTTTGTGATTATTCTTAGACTAGTACTAAGGCTGATTTTACCTCGCCCCCCGCACTTATCGACCCACCGCAGGTGGGAACGCTTTTTGGCATCAACCCTACATCTGGTTTTTTACGGGCTTTTATTTTTCCTGTTTGCGACAGGCTATATCATTTCAACCGCAGACGGCCGCGCGATTGATTTATTTGATGTAATTGAGATTCCGGCCTTGTTTAGTGCGAATCAATTGGAGGCCTGGCTGGAATACCCCGAAGATGTCGCAGGTGAATGGCACGCCCTCGCAGCCGATCTGTTGGTAATACTTGTGGCGGTGCATGCCGCGGGCGCACTCAAGCATCACTTTATTGATCGAGACAGCACGCTGATGCGTATGCTTGGTGTGAGCAAAAACGAGTCGTAACGCAAACTGGCATTTAACGAAGCAACACCTCAATGTAAAAGGAGAATAAAGATGGTCAAAGTGGTTTGTTCAATGGTTGTGGCACTGTTGCTGAGCTCCCTTGCTCAGGCAGCCGATTATGTGATTGATACCAAGGGCTCTCATGCCTTTGTACAGTTCCGAATTCAGCATTTGGGATACAGCTGGTTGTATGGGCGTTTTAACGAGTTTGATGGCACATTTTCGTTTGAAGATGCCAAACCGGAAGCCTCTAAAATCGAAGTCACCATCAACACGGCGAGCGTTGACTCGAATCATGCTGAGCGTGACAAGCATTTGCGCAGTGATGATTTTCTGGATGTAGAGAAGTTCCCCAAAGCGCGTTTTGTCAGCACGCGCGTCGAGCCCAAGGGCGAAGGCAAAGCGACGGTATATGGCAAACTCACGCTAAAAGATGTCACCAAAGAAATTGCATTGGACGTGCATAAGATAGGTGAGGGTAAAGATCCATGGGGTGGCTATCGCGCGGGCTTTCAGGGCAGTACCAAGTTTGCGCTAAAAGACTTTAACATCATGAAAGACCTTGGCCCATTGTCACAAGAAGTTGAAATGATTTTGTCCATCGAGGGTATTCGTCAATAAGAGCAAGCCTCAAGCGCTCAACTAAAAAAGCGCCTATCTGGGCGCTTTTCATCTGGGTGAAAGGAATGGGGACCGCCCAACTGGAATGACATTTATTCGCTAATAAATACATCCCGGTCATCACTCGTAGTCTCCACCTTTCATGAGTCGGTTTCGTCCCCTCTCTCGTGTTATTGCATAGTAATCTGGCACGTCACTAAGAAATAAATTCTGCTCATACTGTAGTAAGCTCAATTAACGTTCATAAAAACAGTGGTTTGAATTCCTCTGGGTCTGCTAAAGTGTGGTTA
>JAWWBW010000059.1:0-14235 GCA_033720775.1 Oleiphilaceae bacterium
AACCTGTCCAATGCCGTTGCCATCGTGCTCTTTGAAGCCTGGCGCCAGTGTGACTTCGCTGGCGGAAGATGAAAGCCAATAACGGACATAAAAAAACGGCGCTGACTCAATAAAAGTCAGCGCCGTTTTTTTATACTTTGGAGCAATTAGTGCGAGGGTGTCTCGCCACTCCCTTGCGCTTCAGCACCAGCCGCCGCGGCTTCCTGTTGCTTCTGCATCATCGCCTGAGCGTAAATCGCATCAAAATTCACAGGACCAAGCATCATTGCCGGGAAGCTGCCTTTCACCAGAATGTTATCGATGGTTTCACGCAAGTAAGGGAACAACAAGTTAGGGCAGAACGCCCCCAAAGCTTGTCCCAGCTGCGGCCCTTCAAAGCCCTGCACTTGGAAAATACCGGCCTGCTGCACTTCTATAATGTAGGCGGTCATGCCGTCTACCGTGGCCGTCAGCGTGACTGCCACAACAACTTCGTATAGCCCTTCTCCCACCTGACCATTTTTGGTGTTCAAATCCATTTTCACTTCGGGCTTCCAGTTCTTCTGGAACACCACTGGTGAGTTTGGTGACTCAAACGAGATATCTTTAACGTAAATGCGTTGCATCGCAAAGCCCGGATGAGCCTGCTGATCCTGAGCCGCTTGTTGGTTTTCGGGGGCGCTTTCGTTTTCGGCCATGACTATTCCTATTTCTGTATCGGATTATTCTTCTAGTGCGCTTTACACACTATGCGTACCAAGCTTCGAGCTTAAGAAAGCCGTTTAGTGTAAGCCTAGTGCGCGTATGTGGCGAGTGCACAGCTCTTATTTTTTGTACTTACTTCGTCTACGGCTAGATGACGTGCAAACACCAGCGAGCCATGCTCCCATCGATCCATGGCTGCATAACAACCCTAGGCTTGAGCAAGCAGGGCGTCGAGCTTACCCGCGCGATCAAGCGCCATCAGATCATCGCACCCGCCTACATGGGTATCGCCAATCCAGATTTGCGGCACTGTGTGCCTGCCACTTTTTTGCATCATTTCCTGACGAATGGCTGGCTGACCATCAACGAGAATTTCTTCATAACCCACCCCTTTGCTGCGTAGCACGGCGGCTGCGCGCATACAAAATGGGCAAAAGCGGGAAGAATACATCACCACTGACTGACTCATACGACTGCTACCACTTGCGCTGTGCGACACCCACCAAAGGGGTTATTTACGAAGCTATTTGCGAACCAAAGGAAGATTACAGTTCTTCCACTCACTTATGCCACCCTGCATGCGACACACATTGTCAAAGCCGGCTTCCTTCAGTTGTTTGCCCGCCATGCCGCTATGCTGCCCCATTTTGTCGACCAGAATGATCTGCTTGTCTTTGTACTTTTCGAGCTCCGTTGCCCGCTCCTTTAGCTTGGCGAACGGGATATGCAAAGCACCGGTAATACGGCCTTCGCTAAACTCTTTTTTCTCGCGCAAATCGACAATCACGGCTTCATCACGATTCAACAAAAGGGTTGCCTCTTGCGGCGACACACTGCGCCCCGCCCGCGACCGCTCGGTGTACCACAAGGCGCCCAACAACAGGACAAACGCCGCCGACAATTCAATGTGATTGCCAATAAACTCAAATAAACGTTCCATTCGATCATTCCACGCTCAAAAACGACCGGCATTATACACAAGCACCCCAGCACGTAACAGCGTGCTAATGGCAGCCGCGAGGTTCGCCAATCAAGCCAAACCACGGTAGAATAGCGGCCCGCGTTTTTCGCCCAAAATTTGAAGTGAACAGGTACCTTTTGTAATGACGAAACAGACCACCGCGCTGATTATTCTGGATGGCTGGGGCCATCGCGAAGACCCACAGGACAACGCCATTCATCATGCCAATACACCCTTCTGGGATCAGCTCTGGTCTGAGCAGCCCAAAACCCTGATTGCGACCTCGGGCATGGCTGTCGGACTGCCAGAGGGACAAATGGGCAACTCCGAAGTCGGGCACATGAACCTCGGGGCCGGCCGCATTGTTTACCAAAACTACACGCGCATTACCAAAGATATTAGCGATGGCACCTTCAACCAGAATCCAGCCCTGGTACAGGCCATCGACAAAGCCGTGAACGCCGGCAAAGCGGTGCACCTGCTTGGCCTGCTGTCTCCGGGAGGCGTTCATAGCCACGAAGACCACATTATTGCCGCTATCCATCTTGCCGCAGAACGCGGCGCCAAAGCGGTATACGTGCATGCCTTTCTTGATGGCCGCGACATGCCACCACGCAGCGCAGAACCCTCCCTGCAAAAAGTAGACGCGGTACTGCGAGACAAGGGTATCGGTCGCATTGCCAGCATTATTGGTCGCTACTATGCCATGGATCGCGACAACCGCTGGGACCGCATCGAAAAAGCCTATAACTTGTTGACCCTAGGTGAAGGCGCCCATCAGGCAGCAGACCCCGTGGCAGGACTGCAAGCGGCTTATGCCCGTGACGAGAATGACGAATTTGTCGATGCCACCGTGATTGCCAGTGCAGACGAAACACCCGCCTGCATCGCAGATGGCGATGCCGTGCTGTTTATGAACTTTCGTGCCGACCGGGCGCGCGAACTGACACGCAGTTTTGTCGATGCCGACTTCAAAGACTTTGCACGTAAAACCGTGCCGGCGCTGGCTGACTTTGTCATGCTGACCGAGTACGCTGCTGACATTAAAACCTCCTGCGCCTATCCGCCCAGTGACCTGCCCAATAGCTTGGGCGAATACATGGCCAAACTGGGTAAAACCCAACTGCGCATCGCCGAAACCGAAAAATATGCGCACGTTACCTTTTTCTTTAGCGGTGGGCGCGAAGCATTGTACGACGGCGAAACTCGCGAATTGATCCCTTCACCAGATGTGGCAACCTACGACCTTAAACCCGAAATGAGCGCACCGGAAGTCACCGACAAACTGGTCGAAGCGATTAAAAGCGGTGAATATGATCTGGTCGTATGCAATTACGCTAACGGCGACATGGTGGGGCACACGGGCAAATTTGATGCCGCAGTCAAAGCCGCCGAGTGTCTGGATCAGTGCTTGCAGCGCGTGACTGCGGCCCTGGCTGAAGTGGGTGGGCAATGCCTGATCACCGCAGACCATGGTAATGCCGAACAAATGACCGACCCGCAATCCGGGCAGGCACACACGGCGCACACCACCCTGCCAGTGCCTTTGGTGTACTTTGGCCCGCGCAAACTGGCATTGAGCGAAGGCGGCAAATTGAGCGACGTTGCCCCATCTCTGCTCGACCTGATGCAACTGCCTGTTCCCGAAGAAATGACGGGCAGCTCATTGGTGAAAGCCGTTTAAGCGAGGCATTTTGAACGCCGCCAAATCTGAACACCGCTGTTGTCATCCACGCCCTCGGCGAGCCCTGTTGTGGCTCGCTCTGCTGGGCGCGCTGTTATTTGGTGGCTCATCACCAGCACTTGCCGACGAGGACGTCAGCCCGGCCCAGCTTGAACAACTCAAACGCAATATCGCCAAACTGGATCGCTGGCTGAGCAAAGCCAACAGCGAAAAGTCCGGACTGGTCAAAGAGCTCGAAAAACAGGAAAAAGACATTGCCTACATCAGCCACCGGCTGCGTCAACTCAAGGTAAAAAACAAAGAGCTCGAAGAAAGCCTCACACAACTCAAAGCAAACCGCATACAAGAAAGCCGCGCTCTGGAACAGCAAAAGCATGCGCTTATCCAGCAATTGCGAGCCATCTATCGACAAGGCGGACAACCCGCCCTAAAACTATTGCTCGATAACAATGATCCGCAAGATGCCGCGCGCTATTTACACTACTTCAGCTATCTCTCCAAAGACCAGGAAACACGAATAGAAAATTTCAAAGCCAGCATCGCTCGGCTGGAACACACCGAAAAAAATATTCTCACGCAACAAACCGCGCTACAACGCAATCGTGAGCAGCTGTCGAATCAGCTAAGTGAATTAAAAGAAAGACGCGCCACACGAGCTAAAGTACTTGCCAAGCTCGATGACAAACTCAAAACCGAAACGCAACGCCTCGACAAACTCAAGGCGGACCAAAGCAGGCTTGAAGAATTATTGCGTGAAGTCGAACAGGCCATTGCCGACCTCCCCCTGCCCGACGACGCCCGCCCCTTTCATTCGCTGAAAGCAAAATTAACATGGCCCGCGAAGGGTAAAATACAAGAACACTTTGGCGAGCGGGTAGCCCAGGGCAAGCTGCGCTCAAACGGTATAAGAATCGCAACACGCGACGAGCAATCGGTGCAAGCCATACATTATGGTCGTGTCATTTTTTCAGACTGGCTACGCGGCTTTGGTCTGCTTATCATTATTGATCATGGTGGCGGCTACATGAGCCTGTATGGAAACAACAAAAGTTTGCTGAAAGAAACTGGCGACTGGGTTCGCGCCGGCGACATTATCGCTTATAGTGGCGACAGCGGAGGCAAACAGGAAAGCGGGCTATACTTCGAAATAAGAAAACAGGGAAAACCGCAAAACCCATTACACTGGTTGCGTAAAAACGGCAACCGGCCCTGAACATTGCCCCGCGCAGAATAATACCATCAACCAATTCCAAACCAATCGGGAATGAGTGAATGAAATCAATATCCAGCATCGCGCTAAGCCTGGTCCTCGGTTTTAGCGCCCCTCTTGCTTTTGCAGATACCAAGGAAGATCCAAAAACTGAAACTCCCGACAAATACCAACCGCTTCCGCTTGAGGAACTACGTAAATTTACCGAGGTATTTGGCCGCATCAAGCAAGACTATGTTGAAGAGATTGACGACGTCACCTTACTCAAATACGCCATTCGCGGCATGCTTTCGGGGCTTGACCCTCACTCGGCCTATCTCGAACCCAGTGCTTTTAGCGACCTCCAGGAAAACACCTCTGGCTCCTTTGGTGGCCTCGGTATTGAAGTGGGCATGGAGAACGGTTTTGTCAAAGTCATCGCCCCCATCGACGACACGCCAGCACAAAAAGGTGGCGTGATGGCTGGCGACCTGATCATTCAACTGGACGACACCCCGGTAAAAGGCATGAGCCTGAACGAAGCGGTCGAAACCATGCGTGGCGAAATCGGCACCCCGATCAAACTCACCATCTTACGCAGTGGTGAACGCGAGCCTCTCGAAATCCGGTTGGTGCGTGACGAAATCAAAGTCACCAGCGTTAAAACCTTACCCATCGATAACAAATACGGTTACTTGCGTATCACGCAATTCCAGGAGAGCACCGGCGAAGACTTTGGCAAGGGTCTCGACAAACTTGAGGAGGAAACCGAATCCCTCAACGGCTTGATTATTGACCTACGCAACAACCCCGGTGGCGTATTGCAAGCAGCGGTTGAAGTCGCCGATCAGTTGCTCGACGAAGGCCTGATCGTTTACACCAAAGGTCGCTCTGAAACATCTGACCTAGAATTTTCTGCCAAACCCGGTCAGCGCCTTAAAGACCTCCCCATCATTGTCCTCATCGACGGCGGCTCTGCCTCGGCGTCTGAAATTCTCGCGGGCGCCCTGCAAGACCATCAGCGTGCAGTGGTGATGGGCACCCAAAGCTTCGGCAAGGGCTCGGTACAAAACGTACTGGCACTGACTGAAGACCACGGCCTGAAACTCACGACGGCCCGTTACTACACGCCACTCGGACGCTCCATTCAAGCTCAGGGCATTGAACCCGACATTGAAGTAAATCGTGCCAAGCTAGGCGATGAGCAAGAACAGAATTTCTTCCGCGAAGCGGATCTGGCACGCCATCTGAGCAACGGCAATGAAGGCAAGGAACGCAACAAGCCCAAGAAGAAAGGCAGCTCAGAGCAGGATAAAAAACGCGAGTTACTGGAGCAGGACTTCCAGCTACAAGAAGCACTTAACCTGCTCAAGGCGATTGATATTCTGAAGGTGAAACAGAAACAGGAAGGGGCGTGAAATCAGCGCTTAATGCTAAAACGCAGCCCGCTCGGGCTGCGCACGAATCGATGGGAAAAGCACACAGCCTTGTGCTTTTCCTATTCGTGCTGCTTTGCACACCCCTGACTCAAGCTGACTCCATTCGCCAGCCAACTATCGCGATCATTGTCGACGACATGGGCCACCACTATCGTCATGGCCGCGAACTGATTGAATTACCCTATCCGTTGACACTGGCATTTCTGCCCCACCGTAAACACACTGAAGCACTGTCTAAACTGGCCCACGAGCACGGCAAAGAAATCATGCTGCACGCCCCCATGCAGACCATTGACGGTATTCGTTTGGGAGATGGTGCACTTACCGACACCATGAGCGAGCATGAGATAAAGCAGAGCCTGCTGGCCAGCCTGGATTCCATTCCTTACGTGCGCGGGATCAACAACCACATGGGGTCGCACTTGACCGCCCAGAATCACGCCATGCGCTGGGTGATGGAAGCGCTGCAAAGCAAACCCGTCTATTTTGTTGATAGCCGCACCTCTCCGCAATCAGTCGCCGCCCGCATGGCCTCGCGCTATCAAATCCCTAATCTGACACGGGACGTTTTTCTTGATCACCATCAGACTCGCAAGTTCGTCCAGCAGCAGTTTCTGAAACTGATTAAAATGGCGCGCGAACGCGGCACCGCAGTCGCCATTGCTCACCCCCACCGCGTCACGATCGACTACTTACGCTTCGCCCTGCCGCGTCTTGATGAACGCGGTATTAAAATCGCCACGGCCAGTGCTCTCTGGCAAATACGCCACCCCCAACAACGCATGTTCGCCCATCGAGAAACCAATCAAAGACTCGCCTTGAACGAACAGAAAGATCGTTAGCCTGCACGCTGGCGTCTATACTGAACAGGCGCCCACAACACCTAGCGAATAAAAGGCATGGCTCAGGCAAGTAAAATTCAAACACTACTCGAAGGCGACACACTCTCGGCAATTACTTTTCAAGCGGGCAGCGCGCACTTTGCCGTCCCCCTGCAACAAGTTCTTTATATCGAAAAGGACGTTTCACGGCACAGCGAACTCAAACAGCTTGAGCGCTTCTCGCACGAAGTCATCACCTTTCAGAACCAAACTGTGGAGCTATACGATTTTAATGCACTGGTCGGTGCCGAAGGTCATCGGGAACACGTAGACAAGCTCATCGCACGACTCAACACTTCCGTAGAAGCGCTGCAGCAAGCGTCGACAGAACAAGCCAAAAAAGCGATTCGCGGACTAGCGCAATGGCTGAAAGATGCCGCAAAGGCATTCGAAGAACTGGCAGACCTGAGTGCGGAGCTACTCCCCAACATCTCGGCCTATCTCAATGACTTGAACGAGAACAGCGACGCGTCTCGCAACAAATTAAGACAGGAGCTGGAAGCAGCCAAACAAAGAGCACCGAATGCTCTTCGTCCAATCATTCTGTTTCTGGAGCATCACAACAACAAAATCAGCGCACTCAGGCTGGATAAGATCGAAGACATCGCCAACTACCCTGCCTCCGCCTTCGATGATGACAACTCAACGGACGGCATACTCAAACAGGATAAGGGCTTGCTCGAAGTGATCGGTTTTTTGCGCAATGAAGAGGGCGCCCCAACGATACTGTTAAATTGCACACTTAACAGCCAGTCCGGAGCACCGAACTAAAATAGATGGGCGCGGCCTAAAGCCGCATTTCGATACCCTGTGCCGCCATAAACGCTTTGGCTTCTTGCACGGTGTATTCGCCGAAGTGAAAAATACTCGCAGCTAATACAGCATCTGCGCCACCTTGCGTGACTCCGTCAGCCAGATGCTGAAGATTGCCCACTCCACCTGATGCGATGACCGGGATACTGACGGCATCGCTGATTGCGCGAGTGACCCCCAGATCAAAACCGTTTTTCATCCCGTCGCGATCCATGCTGGTGAGCAGAATTTCACCGGCACCATACGACGCCATTTTGTGCGCCCACTCTACCGCGTCGAGGCCGGTAGGCTTACGACCACCATGGGTAAAAATTTCCCAGCGTCCGGGCTCGTTGTCCGCACTCACACGCTTGGCATCAATCGCTACCACGATGCATTGGCTACCAAAACGCGCGGCCGCCTCTCCCACAAACTCCGGATTAAACACCGCTGCAGTATTGATACTGACCTTGTCGGCACCCGCATTGAGCATGTTGCGAATATCTTCAACCTTGCGTATGCCACCACCTACGGTTAGCGGAATAAACACTTCGGACGCCATCTTCTCGACCGTATGAACCGTGGTATCGCGGTCTTCGTGGCTGGCGGTAATATCCAGAAAGGTGATTTCGTCGGCACCCTGCTCATCGTATTTTTTTGCGACTTCTACCGGATCTCCGGCATCACGAATGTCGACAAACTGCACCCCTTTGACCACGCGGCCCTGATCCACATCGAGACAGGGAATGATTCGTTTTGCTAATGCCATGTCGCCGCCCTGTTACTACATTGCCAAATGGGCTTCGTTATCGCAGTACTTCTGCGCTTCGGCCACGTCCAGCGTGCCTTCATAAATGGCGCGACCGGTAATCGCACCGGCGATGCCCTCGCGGGAGCGCGCCATCAGCGCCTTGATATCATCCATATTAGTAATACCGCCCGAGGCGATCACAGGGATCGACGAGGCCTGCGCCAACCGCACGGTGGCTTCAACGTTAACACCCTGCATCATCCCATCGCGCGCAATGTCGGTGTACACAATCGCAGACACCCCAGCCTCATCAAACTGCTTCGCCAAATCGGTTGCTTCAATGTCAGACACTTCGGCCCAGCCGTCGGTCGCCACTTTGCCATCTTTGGCATCGAGCCCCACAATGATATGCCCGCCAAATGCTTTACAGGCCTCGACCACAAACTCCGGCTCTTTTACCGCTTTGGTGCCGATAATCACGTAGTTCACACCCGCCTTCAAATAGGCTTCGATGGTGTCGAGACTGCGAATCCCGCCGCCGATTTGGGTCGGAAAGTTAGGAAAACGCTGCGTGATTTGCGTGACAATCTCACCATTCACCGGCTCCCCCTCAAAAGCACCATTCAGGTCAACCAGATGCAAGCGACGGGCACCCTTATCAAACCATCGCCCCGCCACATCAACAGGGTCATCCGAAAAAACTGTGGAGTCATCCATACGGCCTTGACGCAAACGTACACACTTGCCGTCTTTGAGGTCGATAGCGGGGATAATTAACATAGTGTTGGTCCTGTTCTGTCTGCGGTATTAGTCGGCCTGACCCGACCAGGTCGCGAAATTCTTAAGTAGCTGTAAACCGGAATGCTGACTTTTTTCGGGATGAAACTGCACAGCAAAAATATTGTCGCGCGCGACAGCGGCTGCGATCTCTTTGCCGTAATGAGTGCGCCCGATACAGGCGGTATTTTCTGCCGCCACGTAGTAGCTGTGCACGAAGTAAAAACGACTCATATCGTCGATCCCCTGCCATAGCGGGTGCGCTTGCTGAGCGACCTGATTCCAGCCCATGTGTGGCACTTTGAGTCGCTCACCATCGGCTTCAAGCAGGGGTTCGCCAAAAAAACGCACCTCACCCTCAAATATACCAATGCCGTCGACTCCGCCATTTTCTTCACTATGGCGCATCATTGCCTGCATGCCCACGCAGATACCCAGCAAGGGCCTGTCGAGCGCAACTTCGCGCACGAGTTTGTTTACATTCAAACGGCGAATCTCGGCCATGCAGTCACGAATCGCACCGACTCCCGGCAGCACCACGCGGTCGGCCTCACGGATTAATGCAGGGTCCGACGTCACCAACACTCGGGCATCCGGCGCCACGTGTTCAAACGCCTTAGACACTGAATGCAGGTTGCCCATGCCGTAATCAATTATTGCAATAGAATTCATTGAAGCGCTGCCCGCTTATCAATCGACTTAAATGGAAAAACCGGAAGTACCAAAGGCCGTTACAGACAGCCCTTGGTAGAAGGCATAATACCCGCCATGCGCTCGTCGTGTTCCAAGGCCATGCGCAGTGCGCGACCAAAAGCCTTGAATACGGTCTCGATCTGGTGGTGCGCGTTTTTGCCTTTGAGATTATCGATATGCAGCGTCACCTGAGCATGGTTCACGAAGCCCTGAAAAAACTCGTAGAACAAGTCGGTGTCGAATTTACCCACGCTACCTTTCACAAAAGGCACGTCCATTTCGAGCCCTGGCCGGCCCGAAAAATCAATGACCACGCGCGACAGTGCTTCATCGAGAGGCACGTAGGAATGACCATATCGACGAATACCTTTCTTGTCGCCAACGGCCTTGGCAAAAGCCTGCCCTAAGGTAATTCCCAGGTCTTCAACCGTGTGGTGGTCATCAATGTGCAGATCGCCTTTGGCAACAGCTTCAATATCAATCAAGCCATGACGGCAAATCTGATCCAGCATGTGCTCCAGAAAAGGAATGCCGGTATCAAAACTGGCCTTGCCAGTGCCATCAAGATTTACGGACACACGAATTTGTGTTTCCAGCGTGTTGCGTTCTACCTGCGCGGTTCGGTCGGCCATTCAGCCCTCCACATTGATCAACATTCACCCGTCGGCGAGCGGAGGCGCATTATACCCTGATCAACGATGCAGCGCACCTGCCGCGTTCAGGTGATCTACACTATAGATCGGAGGTGTCGCGACGTGGGCGGCATACCCTTAAAACAGGCTATCGAAAGAGGGTTCGGCATGAGTGAAGTACCGCAGCATCCATTTGCGATTGAGGTAGTACAAGGTAAGAAATACTTCTGGTGTAGTTGCGGGCGAAGTCAGAACCAGCCCTTTTGCGATGCCAGCCATAAGGGCAGCGAGTATCTGCCTAAAGTATTCGAGGCAGAAGAGACCAAAACAGTCTACTTATGCGGCTGCAAACGCACCGGGAATGCACCCTTCTGCGATGGCAGCCACAAACAGGCACCCGCCGATTAAGACAGCGCGCCCTTGAGGTTATCGATGTAGGTATCAACCATCGCGGCAAACTCATGCTTGACCACAGGACTAATGGCCAACTTGAGCAGGCCCGGCAGGGGCAGCGTTAGCTCGGCACTGGTTTCAAATTTGATCTTGGTGCCGGCACCGTCTTCGGTCAGCTTCCAACCACCAGAAACCACACCATTACCTTCACCTTTAATGGGCGTCCAGCGGATGGTCTTATTGCTTTCATCAGGATGGTACTGACAGGCGTAAATGGTTTGAATAGCGTGATCACCCAGCCCTACTTTTTCCATTTCCCATTTGAAAGTGTTATCGCCTAAATCAGAAAGATTATCGACTTTAGGAAAATGACTGGCCGAGGCAGGCACATCGGCCAACAGGGCAAATGCCGTGTCGATATCTGCTTTAACGGTGAATTCTTTATCAAGATCAATGCTGACTTTTACGGTCATGACGGCTCCTCACATTTATTGTTGCTCAGGCTTCCTGCGCGCTTTAATCTGCGGGCGCTAGCTCGCCCGCTGAGTGCCAGAGATCATAAACAGTTAGCGCTTAAAAAGCCACGCACAATCCTTGTGTGGCACGACAAGTTTTACCGGCATCGATATACTAGGGTAGCCCAACTCAACACCTCAAAACATACCCAACACCTATGCTGAGATTCCGAACTTTACTAAGTGCACTGGCTGGCCTCCTCCTACTGACTGCCGTGATCGCAGGCATCGCCATCAGTCAGATCGACAAGCAGGCCACCTATATGAAGATTGCCGAACTTGTCGCCCAACACAGCGATTGGCGATTGTCGCCAGAGGGGCAACTCGACTGGTCGCTGTTGCCACTGGGTTTGAAAATCGATCAGCTGCGACTTGCACACATTGATCAAAAACAAGCGATTGCGGCCGACACCCTTGTGCTAAAACTCGCCTGGTTGCCGCTGCTTACAGGCACATTGCAGGTCACACACCTCAGCGCCCTGCGGCCCGATATTCGTCTTGTCACTTCGCCGCCCTCCGACCAAGAGCAAACACCCCTTGCATCCGATGATGATGCCGCTCAAAAACAGACAGCAACAAGCGATGATGAGAGCTCAACGCTAGAGCTCGCTCTGGATGCTCTTGCGATAGACAACGGCGTCATCGTGATCGATCATGACTCCCCACAGAGTCTGACCATCAGCAATCTATTTATCCGCCTGGATCAATGGCGCGACCAAGCCTTTGCCCCCCTGTCGATAAAAGCCATGATTGAACACGCGGCTCTGCCCAACATGATCAGCGCCTCACTCAGCACCAGCATTAAAACCGAACTGAATAGCGCCTCGGTAGAGCTGGCCAACCTGAGCGGCCGTATCGACGCAACCGAAAACGACACGCCTCATCTTCTGCCACTCACATTCGACGGCGCCTTGCGCTGGGACGGTCAATCCAAATTGCTCAATTCCCCCTCGCTGAATGTGATGAGCCAAGCGGTATCTATAAAAAGCAGCGTTGACGGCAGTTTTAAAAACGACATGCAAGTGCGCGGTGCCGTGGAGCTCAGCGTCAATCGGCTCGCAGATTTAATTACGGAACTGGGCGGCCCGGCCAACATGCCACTGCAACGCAGTCGACTTAACGCCAACATCACCCTGCAACAAGAGCAGGCCCGCATCGCACTCACCAAATGGCAAATAGACGACAGCACATGGCAGGGGGAAACATTTTTCGACCTCAGTGCGCAGCGCTACCAGGCAATGTTAAGCGGCGACACGCTGGATCTGCGCCCATGGCTCAACTTTATAAACAGCGACAAATCAGATAATGACCAAACACGAACCAAACAGAGCAAAAGCCAAGACCAACTATCCGCGGCGGATGCTACAAAACCCAACCTGCCCGAGATTGATTTGGAAGCCAAACTAGCCATTGCTCAAATCATGTTGCCCAGAGGCACGATTCAAAACACGAGCGCCCATTTAACCCATCAACCCCATCAAGCAAGCACTCTTAAACTCAGTGCCGCGCTAGCCGAAGGCACGGTGCAAGCACAAGCGCGTCTCGATCATACGCGTCCACCATGGCAGAGCACGCTCACCGCGCAACTTGATCAACTGTCGCTCGAAGCACTCAACAATCTGGCTCGCGAACAAAACACGCCAGTACAGGGCCGCGCCAGTGGCACACTGCGCGTTAAGGCTTTGGGTCATACCACCGATGCACTGATCCAGTCAGCGACGGGCAAAGGCGAACTGCGTATCTTACAGGGGCAGGTAGAGGGCATTAATCTGCACCATCTTATGTGCCTCACCTACGCCCAGATTAATCGCGAAACCTTGCAAACCAACTCATGGCCTGAGCACACGGCATTTGAATCCCTCGACACGCAATTTGCGCTTGATCAAGGCACCTTTACACTCACAGCGCTATCCCTTAACAGCGCTACGCTCACTGCCGAGGGCTCCGCAAAAGCACAACTCACACCAGCCGACCTGAGCGCCAATGTCGCCATTAGAGCGAGTGGTGCGCATCCCGACCCGGCCTGCCGCGTGCATCCCCGCATTACCCGACTGCCTCTTCCTGCTACCTGCTCAGGCTCGTGGTCGCCACCCGATGTCGCCTGTAAAGTAGACAGCAAAACCCTCAAGTCGGCAGTCAAAGACATTGCCAAAGACGAAGCCCAGCGCAAGGCTGAAAAAGAACTGGATCGCGCCCTCGATAAAAAACTGGGCGGCGACGAACAAAGTAAAGACGCCGTAAAATCCCTACTTAAAAAGTTATTGAAATGACCCGCGCATCCAATTCCTTCAGCGAGCGCCTGCTCAACTGGTTTGACCAACACGGCCGCAAAGATCTGCCCTGGCAGCAAAACAAAACGCCCTACCGGGTTTGGGTCTCTGAGATCATGCTGCAGCAAACCCAAGTGAGCGCGGTGATCGCATACTACCAACGCTTTATGCAGCGCTTTCCTACACTGGCCGATCTCGCTGAGGCAGAGCAGGACGCAGTTCTCGAACACTGGGCAGGACTTGGTTACTACGCCCGCGCCCGCAATCTGCACAAATGCGCGCAAATCGTTCATGAAGAATATGCCGGAAAGTTTCCTGACTCCTTGGCAGGGCTAACGGCCCTGCCGGGAATCGGTCGCTCCACCGCTGGCGCAATACTCAGCATCGCGATGGCACTGCGTGGCGTGATTCTGGACGGAAATGTAAAGCGTGTATTGTGCCGCTACAAAGCGATTGAAGGTTGGCCAGGCAAGCACGAGATCGAGCAACAACTGTGGCACTTGGCCGAGTCATACACACCCACCACCCGCGTCGACGATTACACCCAAGCCATCATGGATCTGGGAGCCACGTT
>JAWWBW010000060.1:0-14116 GCA_033720775.1 Oleiphilaceae bacterium
AGGGCTGCCGAGAAGGGCGGGGTGAATCTGCAGCAGCTAGATTGGGAAATGTATCCAGATGTGCCATCTGAGCAACGGCTGAACTATCTGGCGCATGATGTGTTACAGCTGGCAAAAGAAAGGTCGCCGTTTAGTCTTCGTTTACCCAATGAAGCGGTACCTGCAGGGGTTGGAGAACAACATGTTTTAAATTGTTTGAAAGCCTTGGCGCGCTTTAACCCGAGACACACCAACGGGAGCAGCTTGTCATGAGCGCGCCCAGTCATCGCGCCTCTCTAGTCAGTTTTAACCTCAGACCTCTTAACGCCTCGTTGTTTTGTGCCGCGCTGGCATTGAATCTGTCGTATTTTCAGGTGGTGCCACTTTGGTTACACGGCGTCTCAATAGGAAGCGCCATGTTGATGTGGCGAAAAACACCCCTGCCTGCAACGCTTCGTCTAGTCATTATCCTGTTTGCCATCGGCGCTTTTTACGCACATTTCAGAATAAACCTAACGATAGAGATGGCCGGTGCTTTTTTGTTTATGAGTGCATCGTTAAAGCTCGTTGAGCTGAAAAAAATTAACGATGTGCGAATACTGTGCTTTGTCTTTCTTTATCTCAGCGCGGTGTCATTCTTGTTCAGCCAAACATTTACCCATGCTTTATTGCAGTTTGGTGTACTGTTTTTCGTATTTCTTACGCTCCTTAAAGCAAACGCCGGGCAATACTTTCATAGTTTGGCTGGCCTTTCGTTAAACGTAGGGCCTGTTCTGAAAGGTTTGCTCATTGCATTACCCCTTGTGCTGGTTTTGTTCGTTTTTTTTCCACGCCTGTCGCCATTATGGGCAATCCCAATTAAAACCCAGGAGGCAATTAGCGGGGTGAGCGATAAAATGTCTCCGGGAGATATCGCAAAACTAGGTAATTCGTCAGAAAGAGCGTTTAGGGTCAGATTTTTTGGGCAGCAACCCCCTTCGCAAAATACGTTGTATTGGCGTGCCATGGTGCTGGATAAATTCGATGGTAAAACCTGGTCCAGATTCAACCCGCCAATTTCCTCCCTGCGTCCCCAGAAGATCGATCGCGGGCAAATGTTGAGCGTCAATGGTGCTGGCTATGACGTAATGCTTGAGCCTCATAATCAAAACTGGGCGGTGGCGCTTTCGGGCTCTGAAGTGCGAAGTACTCACATAAGTTTGCAAGATATGGGCTTGCTTATATTTGCAACGGAGGTCTTGCAGCCAACAGCATATCGGCTTAAGTGGGAAAACAATTCGCAAATTGTCGAGGGTATCCCCGCGAGCGCGCAATTGGAGGGGGTGATGCGCCGCTCAACACCCGTTTTTAGGGATCTTCAGACCCCAGCATCCGGTAATCCCTTAGTGCGCGAGTGGGTGCGAAAGTTGCAGCAGGAATATCATACGGATATGTCATTAATCGCGGCCATGATGCATATGTATCGTGACCTGGAGTTTCGATATACGCTTGAGCCGCCACCTACAAGCGCCAACTTTGTCGATGACTTCCTTTTCCAGACGCGCGCGGGCTTTTGTTCGCACTATGCGGGCAGTCTTGCTTATATGCTGAGACTCGCCGGTATTCCCGCGCGAGTTGTTGTTGGTTATCAGGGAGGCGAGCTGAACGAAGAGGGCGGTTACATACTCGTTCATCAGTACGATGCGCATGCTTGGGTAGAAGCATATCTGGAGGATAAGGGCTGGGTCAGGCTGGATCCCACCGCCATGGTCGCACCGGACCGAATAAATCTTAATTTGAGGTCGGTACTAGGCGACGACGCCTTCCTCGAAAAATCGGCAATATCGAGATTAATGCACTCGGTTAACTGGATGAGCTGGGTTCGATTGCGATTGGACGAATTAAACTACAACTGGCAAAAATGGGTCGTTAATTACAATCAGTCGCAACAATATGATCTGCTGAAGAATCTTCTTGGTGAGTATTCTCTGTTGCGTATTGCGCTGACAATACTGGGTGCTATCGTGCTGGTTAGCGCTCTACTCATCGGTTATTACTGGTGGTTCTATTTCAATAGGCACTTACATCCCGTAGAAAGAAACTATGTGCGCTTCTTACGGTTATTACGTTTATTCGGTTATCATCGGGCTCCCGGCGAATCTGCCAAGCGATTTTATGAGCGATGCGCCGCACAAATGCCAACAATCGTGCGCAAAGGTTTAGAAACCAGAACACAGGCGCTGTATGAGAGTGTTTACGCATCGGAATCGATGAATAACCCACGTGACTAGTTTGGATATGGAACAAAGCACAGAGCTACCTCCTTGGCTCCAGCCGCAATGGCTACAACTTCGCCAACTTAATCAATCGCAGAGGCTTCCCCATGCGTTACTGCTTTGCGGTGCAAGTGGCGTGGGAAAATCCAATTTTGCATTCAAGCTGGCGGCGAGCCTTCTGTGTACCTCAAACGATGATGTGCCTTGTGGGGTCTGCAAGTCCTGCCGTTTATTTGTCGCTGAGACGCACCCCGACTTCAAGCGTGCGCAACCCGATGAGGGCAGCAAGGTGATTAAAGTTGACGCGGTGCGCAGTGTGTCTGAGTTTATTGCGCATTCGTCGCAAGTTTCCGGGCGCAAAGTCGTGCTAATTACTCCTGCAGAATGCCTCAATGTGAATGCCTCCAACGCTCTACTTAAAACGCTTGAAGAGCCCACGGATAACAGCACGCTTATTCTTGTATGCAATAGTCTGGGTGATCTGCTGCCAACCATCAGATCCCGCTGTAGCCTGGTTGATTTTAAGGTACCTACGGTAGAACAAACCACGGCTTGGCTGCAGCAACAGGGCGATGGCTCATGGAGCGATGCTCTCATCGATTCGGCGCTTCAGTTATCAGGTGGGGCGCCCTACAAGGCAAGATCCTATCTCGAGACAAATGTAATGGGTGAGCTCGAGCAGATGCAAAAAGACCTCGCTGAGGTATTGCGCAAAGCAAAGTCGGTATCAAGTCTCGCCGCAACATGGGCTGATGACATCATTGGCGAGCGTTTGTGTTGGCTCTTGTTTTGGGTGGAGCAGTTGATTCGTCAACGATTACATCCGGAGCTCGACTGGGCGGGGCAACAAGCAGCTGCAAAGATGTTTAGTTATTTGGTTGAACATAACGATGCCCAGGCGTTTTTTATGTTGCGCCAACAATTGCTCAGCGCTGTAAAGCAAATCAAGGGCAACGCAAATCCAAACAAGCAATTGGTACTAGAGTCCGTTTTAGGCTTGTGGCTGGGTCTGGTTAATACTAAAAAAGTCGCATAGTGTAGATAAGGTTCTGAAAAAGCTTGAAAAGATAAACCCCGCATCTACTCTTAAGTGAGAGATTCAAACTTGGGAAAAAAGAGTTATGGCAGCAGGTTTCGGTGCCCGCAGTGGTATTCTAACGCTAACCATTAAAGACAAAGCAGTCTTGTACGCGGCGTATATGCCGTTTATCAAAAATGGAGGACTTTTTATACCTACGGCCAAAAATTACCATTTAGGCGATGAGGTTTTTCTTTTGCTCAACCTTATGGACGAGCCGGATAAAATCCCCGTTGCAGGAAAGGTGGTCTGGATAACACCTAAAGGTGCACAAGGTAATCGTGCTGCGGGTATCGGCGTGCAATTTAATGAAGAAGATGAAACCGCCAAAAACAAGATCGAAACCTATCTTGCAGGTTCGCTGGGATCAGATCGCCCGACCCATAGCATGTAATGTAGTACCCTGATCGGATTTTGTGTTTCTGGCGTAAACCCTCATTATCTAAAGTGCACTTGTTTGAACAGGTACGAATCCGATTTCTAATTCCAAAGTAATAGTTGTTTTCAAGCATGTATATTGATTCCCATTGTCATCTCGACCGATTAAAACTCGACACTTATAACGGTGATCTCAATAAAGCGCTGGATGAGGCGAGAGACCGCGGTGTAAGCCAAATGCTCTGCGTAGCAATTGATCTTGAGCATATAGATGATGTGCTCGGTATTGCCGAAACGCACGACGACATTTTTGCCTCGGTAGGCGTGCATCCAGGTAGCGATAATGTTGAAGAGCCCAGCGTTGATCGTCTGCTAGAGCTGGCGGATCATCCCAAAGTAATCGCTATTGGTGAAACCGGTCTTGATTATTATTACGGCTCCGAAAACAAAGCGGAGCAGCAAGTACGCTTTCAGACTCACCTCGAAGCCAGTAGGCAGTGCAAAAAGCCTGTGATCGTGCACACGCGCGACGCCAAAGAAGATACCTTGGCATTGATAAAAAAGCATGGTGATCCAGATGTAGGTGGCGTATTGCATTGCTTTACCGAAGATCTCGATATGGCGAAGCGTGCCATCGACATGAATTACTATGTGTCGTTTTCGGGTATTGTTACCTTCAAAAATGCGGTTGAGTTAAAAGAGGTTGCCACTGCGCTTCCGCTTGATCGTATTCTCATCGAAACCGATTCTCCCTACCTGGCTCCGGTACCGTTTCGTGGTAAGCCAAATGAGCCCAAGTACGTTAAGGAAGTGTGCGAGTATATAGCTGAATTAAAACAAATTAGCCCGGAACAGGTCGCTCATGAGACCAGTTGCAATTTCAGGCGTTTGTTTAACGTGGTGGGATAGCCATGTTGGAACTGAATGCATTTCAGGTAGACACCCAACCACTCATGGTTGCCGGATTGCGTTCAGAACCGTCGAACTCAAAAATCGATAGGCCAGTTGTCGTCGCGCTGCACGGCTGGCTAGATAATGCCGCTTCGTTTATACCTCTGGCGCAACACCTTGCGGGTGGCTATGACTTTTACGCCATGGAGCTTCCGGGGCATGGGCATAGTGAGCATCGCCCTGCAGGTTGCGCGTATCATCTCATCGATAATATTGTTAATGTGCTCTCCTTTATGGATGCTATTGCGCCGGAAGGGCAGGTCATTCTTTTAGGGCATTCCCTCGGTGGCATTGTGGCTTCGTTGGTTGCGGCTTCGGCTCCGGAACGGGTTTCTCAATTAATACTTTTGGATAGTCTTGGGCCTTTAACCGACGAACTCAGCAATGTATTACCGCAATTACGCAAGGCTGTTCGTAAGGCAACCATGCTACGACCTTCAAACATGACCATATACCCCACCTTGGAAAAAATGGCCCAAGTACGCACTAAGGGGGTCGGGCTGGTTTCGCTTGAAGCGGCGCGATTGTTGGTAGAGCGAGGAGCAAAACAAGTGGATGGGGGCTACTGTTGGCGCTCTGATCCACGCCTTATGGCGCCGTCATTGTTGCGGTTATCTGAAGGCCAAGTCGAAGTATTATTCTTGGGCATAGAATGCCCGGTTCTCCTGATTTGTGGTGAAACCGGTTATTTTTCGGACTATGCCATGCTCGAAAAGCGATTGTCGTATATTCGCTTGTTGGATAAGCATCATGTGCCTGGCGGGCACCATTTTCATATGGATGGCGACGTCGAGCAGGCAGCCCGCTTGATCGATCATTTTGTGGAGGAAGGTCGTGCGACTTAATTTGTTAGGTGCATTGATGTTGTGTTTGTCGTGCGCGACGAACATCAGGGCTCAGGCGTATTTTGAGCTGCCGCTGGTAGATAATGCGAACGTGGTGCAAGAGTCGATATTAAAGACGTCGGATTTTCGAGTGATCACCGGCATGCCAAAGCGCATTAGCAATGCGACCCGTATTGAGTCCTTCGAGCGCATACAAGCTAGCGGTTTGGCGAGATTGGTGCGGCTTTCCCAGAATCAGGATATCGAGAGTGTTTATAGACACTACCTTTCGTTGCTGAAACAGGAAGGATCCGTTGTATTCAGCTGTGAAGAACGAAATTGCGGAAGTAGTAGTTTTTGGGCGAATGAGGAGTTTGATGATCGACAACTTTACGGACGAGATAGCGATCAGTATTACCTCGTTGCCCGGATAGACAGCGGGCGTTATCAGCATTGGGTACAGATTTATTTTGTTATAAATGGCCGCAAAGATCGTTTTATGTATGTGCGCCAACTTAGCGCAGCGGGCGAAGTGGACATTACTGACTGGCGTAAAGGTTTCGTAGTGGAGGGGAGTGAGCTTAGCGCCAAGGCTATAATGGGCTTGCGTCGAGCCCTCAGTAGTGCGCCTAAGTCATTGCTATATGTAGTAAGCGCTACAGAATATGATGCGGCAACACCGGCTCAGAAAGCCCGGGATACAACGCAGGCACGTCTAAAAGACATCGTCGCGCAGTTAAATTCTGAACTGCCTGAGCTTGAGGGGAGAATCAAGACCGAGGCGCGAGGAGATCTCTCTACACGGCCTTTGGGGGCGACGGCTCAACACTGGTTTGTGCTGTACTTGCGCGATTAATCACAAACAGGTTTTTCACGGCCAGCGCTTTTGGCTATAATTTCGCCCCCTTTAATCGCCCGGATACACCGTCGTGCCTGATAACCTGGCCAGTATTGCCGACCACATCAGATATTCTTTCAGTCAGTTGCAGCAGGCCGAGGTATTTTTTGGTCATGGTTATGAAAGTGCGTGGGATGAAGCGGTGCATCTCGTTTTACAGAGCCTTCACCTACCATGGGACTTTGCTCAAGAGCTATGGCACTGTCGCTTAACACGTGAAGAGTGCGACAAGATTGGTGATGCGATAAATCAGCGTATCAGTGAGCGAAAGCCTCTGGCCTATATCACCGGCCAAGCCTGGTTTTGTGGTTTGGCATTTGAAGTGAACCCCTCCGTGCTCATTCCTCGCTCTCCCATTGCCGAGTTGATAGAAAACGACTTTCAGCCGTGGCTGAATAACGCACCATCCCGCATTCTTGATATTTGCACGGGGAGCGGTTGTATCGGTATAGCTATGGCTATGCAGTTTGAAGCGGCAGATGTTGACCTCATTGATATTTCGCCCGAAGCCTTGGCTATTGCTCGCCGCAATATTGCGCGTTATGGCTTGGAGGACAGGGTAGAAGCGGTGTTATCAGATGGCTGTGCAGAAATATTGGAAGCGCGCACAGGCGCCTACGATCTGATCGTATCGAACCCACCGTATGTAGACGCTGATGATCTGGCTGCTATGCCTCCAGAGTACCATCACGAACCTCGGCTTGGGCTTGAGGCGGGCAAGGATGGATTAGATCTGGTCCACCGTTTATTGCGTGAGGCTGCACAGTTAATAAGCGCAGATGGCTTGTTGGTGATGGAAGTGGGCAATAGTTGGGAGGCCTTAGAGGCGGCTTACCCCGAAACGGCCTTCACTTGGATAGAGTTCGAACGGGGCGGGCACGGCGTATTTGTGATGAGCGCCCAAGAATTGAAAGCGATGCCCCTGGTATCGCCTGACTCATAGTTTAATCGAATTGCGGAACGAGTATGTCTGGAAACAGTTTTGGTAAGTTGTTCACCGTGACAACCTTTGGCGAAAGCCACGGCTTGGCATTAGGTTGTATTGTCGACGGGTGTCCTCCCGGACTTGAAATTAGCGAAGAAGATCTGCAGCGGGATTTAGACCGGCGAAAGCCCGGTACTTCACGGTATACGACTCAGCGTAAAGAAGCGGATTCGGTGCGCATTCTCTCAGGCGTATTTGAAGGTAAAACCACGGGCACACCTATCGGCTTGCTTATCGAAAACACCGATCAGCGCTCAAAAGACTACAGCAACATTGCCAACACCTTTAGACCTGCGCATGCCGATTATGCCTACGATCAGAAATATGGTTTTCGTGATTATCGGGGCGGTGGACGTTCCTCTGCGCGTGAGACAGCCATGCGCGTTGCGGCTGGCGCGATTGCTAAAAAATACCTCAAGCAACGCTATGGTGTCGAAATACAGGGTTATTTATCGCAGTTAGGGCCTATCAAGATCGAAAATGTAGATTTGAGCATTGTCGAATCAAACCCCTTTTTCTGCCCGGATGCTTCAAAAATTTCCGAAATGGAAACCTATATGCAAGCGTTGAATAAAGAGGGCAACTCCGTTGGCGCAAAAATATCGGTAATGGCGCGTAATGTGATGCCAGGGTTAGGAGAGCCGATATTTGATCGTCTAGATGCTGAACTGGCCCATGCATTAATGAGCATTAACGCGGTGAAGGGCGTTGAGATTGGCGACGGTTTTGATGTCGTTAGTCAAAAAGGAACCGAACATCGCGATGAAATGACCCCGGAAGGTTTTCTGAGCAACCATGCGGGTGGGGTATTGGGCGGAATTACCACGGGGCAGGATATCGTCGCACACATAGCACTCAAGCCCACCTCAAGCATTCGTCTACCTGGCAAAAGTATTGATCGTGATGGCAAAGCCATCGAAGTTGTAACGCATGGGCGTCACGATCCCTGTGTGGGCATTAGAGCAACTCCCATTGCTGAAGCCATGATGGCGCTTGTACTTATGGATCACGTGTTGCGTCATCGCGGTCAGAACGCGGATGTCAGCTGTCCGACGCCAGTTATTCCAGCGGAGCCAAAGTAAGCGTCTGTATGAACGTAAGTGATTTTGATTTTGAGCTTCCGGAAGATTTGATTGCACGCTTTCCCATGGAGGAGCGGAGTGCTAGTCGCCTTATGGTGTTGGATGCCCACTCGGGGAGTATTACGCATCATGTGTTTCGCGAACTTGTTGCAATGGTGGAACCCGGTGACCTGCTCGTCTTCAACGACACACGAGTGGTGCCAGCGCGTTTGTTCGCGACCAAAGAAACTGGTGGCAAGGTTGAGATCCTGTACGAACGCGCCTTGGATGAGCAGCGTTTTCTGGCGCACGTAAAGGCCAGTAAATCGCCTAAGCCCGGAGCAAAGCTCGTATTGGAAAGCGGTCAAACCCTCACTATGCTCGCAAGGCATGATGCGTTGTTTGAGTTGGCTGCGCCCGAAAATATGCAGGTTCATGCCTTATTGGAAGAGGTTGGGCATATGCCTTTGCCTCCATATATCGATCGTCAGGACGAGATGATTGATCGCGATCGCTATCAAACGGTGTATGCGCACAAACCGGGTGCGGCGGCAGCTCCCACCGCAGGCCTGCATTTTGATGAGGCCTTGTTGCAGGCTTTACGCGAAAAGGGTGTTGAACAGGCCTTCGTGACCCTGCATGTTGGAGCAGGTACGTTTCAGCCAGTACGTGTAGAGCGTGTAGAAGATCACCAGATGCATAGCGAATGGATCTCGGTCTCCGAACAGGTAGTTGAAGCAATATCTCAGGCGCGAGCACGAGGTGGACGCGTGATTGCTGTGGGTACTACCAGTTTGCGCAGTTTGGAGTCTGCTGCACAGACGGGTGAGGTAAAGCCCTTTGAAGGTGATACCGATATCTTTATTTATCCGGGTTACCGTTTTAACGCAGTTGATGCGCTGATTACTAATTTTCACCTGCCCCAAAGCACCTTGCTGATGTTGGTCTCTGCGTTTAGTGGCGCGGACAATATCAAACGTGCTTATCAACTCGCGATAAAAGAAAAATACCGATTTTTTAGCTATGGAGATGCCATGTTTCTCCAAAACCGTATCCAGGATGCGTAACAGGAGAATAAGTTGAGTCAATCTGAATGCAGAATGCAGTTTCATCTCAAGGTAAAAGACGGGTTGGCCCGAAGAGGGGAGTTGCAGTTCCCGAGAGGAACGGTTCAAACACCGGCTTTCATGCCGGTGGGCACTTACGGCACAGTGAAGGGAATGTTGCCGCGTGATATTGAAGAAATTGGCGCCGAAATTATCTTGGGCAACACCTTTCATTTAATGCTGCGTCCTGGCACAGAGATCGTTGCCCAGCACGGAGATCTGCATGACTTTATCCAGTGGCAAGGGCCTATTCTTACGGATTCCGGCGGTTTTCAGGTGTTTTCCCTCGGAGATCTGCGCAAAATCAGTGAGCAAGGCGTCATTTTCAAGTCACCCATAAATGGCAGCAAGGTTGAGTTAACTCCTGAGATTTCAATGGACGTGCAGCGTAAGCTTGGCTCTGACATTGTGATGATTTTTGATGAGTGTACGCCTTATCCCGCGTCTGAAGAGGTGGCTCGCAGCTCGATGGAGTTGTCACTGCGCTGGGCCAAGCGCAGCAAACAGGCGCATGAAGGTAATGATGCCGCGCTATTCGGTATCGTCCAGGGAGGCATGTACCCCTCTCTGCGAGAGGAATCCCTGGAGGGACTGACCAGTATCGGATTTGATGGTTATGCCATTGGTGGCTTATCTGTCGGTGAGCCAAAAGAAGAAATGTTAAAGGTACTCGATTTTATGGGGCCAAATATGCCCCAGGAAAAACCGAGGTATCTGATGGGCGTCGGCAAGCCAGAAGATATCGTAGAGGCCGTGCGGCGCGGCGTCGATATGTTCGACTGCGTAATGCCAACGCGCAACGCGCGCAATGGGCACCTATTCACGTCAACAGGTGTGATCAAAATTCGTAACGCCAAACACAAAACAGATACCGGGCCGCTGGATTCCGAATGCGACTGCTACACGTGCCAGAATTTTAGCCGAAGCTATTTACATCACCTTGATCGGTGCAACGAAATGCTCGGCGCCCAACTCAACACGATTCACAATTTACGCTATTACCAGAATTTGATGCGCGGATTGCGTCAGGCGATTGAACAGGGTAAATTGTCGCCCTTTGTTGAGGCCTTCTACTCGCGCCGGGGTGAATCTACACCTGTTTTAAACACCACCAGCCCGAGCATCAATGCTTCCGGAGCCAATGGTCCGCAGTAAGTTTCTCAATTCGTAACAATCAAGATATACCGGGGACAAATCCTATGACTTTAATTATGCGCCTGCTTTCTGTTATTGCGATCGCGCTCACTTCAACAAACGCATTGGCAAATGCGCCAGTTCAGCCTGAAGGGCCAAGCGCCATGATGCAGCTAATCTTTTTTGGCGGCTTCATCCTGATTTTTTACTTCTTAATGTGGCGCCCGCAATCCAAGCGTGCAAAAGAGCATCGTAATCTTGTTTCTGGGCTGTCAAAAGGTGACGAAGTAGTGACCAGTGGTGGTGTGGCCGGCAAGGTAACCAAGGTGACTGACGACTTTGTGATGCTTGAAGTTGCTGAAGGCGTTGAGATGAAAATCCAAAAAGTAGCTGTTGCTTCAGCATTGCCGAAAGGAACCTTGAAAAGTATCTAGGATATTGTGCAAACGCCCGGGTATCGCACCCGGGCTGTTTAGTGATTACTTCGTAAAGCTACGGATTAGCTGTTTAAAACATAACTAAAATGACCGGAGCGAGCATGCTCAACCGATTCCCTCTTTGGAAAAACCTTCTCATTCTGATTGTGCTGGCGATTGGCGCCGTTTATGCACTTCCTAATTTGTACCCGGACGATTTTGCCGTTCAGATTACGGGTACCCAAAGCTCTGTAACGCCCGACGATGCTTTACGTCAGAAGGTAAGCGACGCGTTGAGTGAATCCGGCATTGAAACAAAGTCTGTTGAACTGGTTGAGAATAACCTGCTGGTCCGCGTGAACAGCAGCGAAGCGCAACTTAATGCCAAAAAGGTACTGCAGCGGACATTGGGCGATGATTACATTGCTGCGCTCAACATGGCCCCGACCACTCCCGACTGGTTAAAGTCAATTGGCGCTGGCCCCATGAAGCTGGGGCTTGATTTGCGGGGTGGGGTGCACTTTCTGCTTGAAGTCGATATGGAAAAAGCGCTCGACCAACGTTTGCAGGTCTATGAAAGTGAGATCAAGTCACAAATGCGAGAAGAGCGTATTCGTTACCGCTCGGTGGTAAAAGACGGTATCGATGGTATTCGCATCAAGTTCCGTAATGAAGAGCATCTGGATCGGGCGATCACTTTAGCTGCATCGGATTTTCGTCAATTTACACGAAATACCGAGCAGGAAGATGATGACTTTTTCCTGGTCCTGCGCTTGTCTGAGCAGCGTATCAAAGAGATTGAAGACTATGCGGTACAGCAAAACCTGATTACGCTGCGTAATCGAGTCAACGAACTGGGTGTAGCCGAACCGCTCGTGCAGCGTCAGGGCCGTGACCGTATCGTTGTTGAGTTGCCTGGTGTGCAAGACACCGCTACCGCTAAACGTATTATCGGTAAAACGGCGAATCTGGAGTTTCGTCTTGAGGCAAAGCCTGACGCGAGTAGTGCTTCTGTTCAAAAGTTCAGCTTTAAAAACGACCCTAATAGAACTGCTTTGTTAGAGCGCGACATTATCGTAACGGGCAGTAATGTCTCTAATGCGAATGCCGGCTTTGATGAAAATGGGATGCCCCAGGTCAATATTAGTCTCGATGGGGCTGGCGGTAAGATGATGCTTGATGTAACCAAGCGTTCAATCAAGCGCCGTATGGGTGTGTTGTTTATCGAACAAAAGACCGAAACGCAACGACGCATGGTGAATGGCGAAGAAGTCGTGGAGCGCCGAAATCGCGAAGTGCGTGAGATTATCAATCTTGCGACGATTCAGGGCGCGTTTGGTAGTGGCTTTCGGATTACAGGCCTTGATTCACCCACAGAGGCCGCAGAGCTCGCGCTTTTGTTGAGAGCAGGTAGTTTGGCAGCGCCCATCTACTTTGTAGAAGAACGTACTGTTGGTCCGAGTCTGGGGCAGCAAAATATCGACGCGGGCTTGTTGTCGGTGCAAATCGGCTTTGGTTTGGTGTTGCTCTTTATGCTGGTGTACTACCGCGTTTTCGGGGTTATCGCCAATATAGCGCTTGCGATAAACGTTGTACTGTTATGCGCCTTGATGTCGATGATTTCTGCGACACTGACCCTGCCAGGTATTGCCGGTATTGTTCTAACCGTCGGCATGGCGGTGGATGCAAACGTGCTGATCTTTGCACGCATCCGGGAGGAGCTCGCCAATGGCATGTCGCCACAGCAAGCGATTCATGCCGGTTATAGTCGTGCATTTGTAGCGATTTTTGATGCCAATATTACGACACTCATCGCAGCGGTAATTCTGTTTGCGGTCGGCACAGGGCCAGTAAAAGGCTTCGCAGTTACATTGTCGCTGGGTATTCTCACCTCGCTCTTCACTGCCATTTTGTTGAGTCGCGCTATCACCAACCTGATTTACGGTGGCCGTAAAATCAACTCGCTGTCAATCGGTTAAGGAGACGAGAAGATGATCAAACAAATCGATTTTATGGGTAAGCGTAAGGTTGCGGGCGCAATTTCTATTCTGCTGCTGCTCGCTTCGATTGCTTCCCTGGCAGTACAAGGCCTCGCTCTGGGTTTGGACTTTACCGGTGGCACCCTTGTAGAAGTGGAGTATCAGGAGGCGCCAAACGTCGAGGATGTGCGCCAGCAGTTAGTTGCTGCGGGCTATGACAAACTAGTGGTGCAAAAATTTGGCAGTGATACCGCCATACTTGTGCGTTTGTCTCAGGGCTTTAGCGACACAGTCGGTAATGAAGTGACAGAAGTTTTGGCTTCGACCGGCGCTGGCGTCGAGTTGAAACGTGCTGAATTTGTCGGAGCGCAGGTAGGTGAAGAGCTTCGCGAACAGGGTGGACTTGGTCTGCTGTTAGCGCTCGCCTTAGTCATGGTATATGTTGCCTTGCGCTTCCAGTTTAAATTCTCGATTGGCGCAGTCGCGGCATTGATACACGATGTGATTATCGTATTAGGTATTTTCTCGATTCTCGGTTGGGATTTCGACCTTACAGTGCTTGCCGCACTACTGGCCGTTATTGGCTACTCCCTGAACGACACGATTGTCGTCTCAGACCGTATTCGGGAAAACTTTCGAAAATTAAGAAAGTCAGAGCCTTTGGAAGTGATTAATATCTCCCTGACGCAAACCCTATCGCGTACATTGGTTACGTCGGCAACAACTTTGTTGGTGCTTGTTGCGCTATATTTGGTCGGTGGCGAAATGATTAATGGTTTTGCCAAAGCGCTTCTGATCGGCGTTTTGGTTGGTACGTATTCATCGATCTATGTCGCAAGTAACGTGTTGATGTTAATGGGAATCACCAAGGAAGATTTGATTGTCGAAGTGCCTGATGAGGAAGGTGAGGGTACTGCGATTGATGATCGCCCATAGCTCAGCGGGTTCTGCATCCAAATAAAAAAAGCGGCTATTGCCGCTTTTTTTATTGGGATGCAAAACACGATGAGCTATGGGCGATCATCAATCGCAGCACCCTCTCCTTCCTCATCAGGCACTTCGACAATCAAAT
>JAWWBW010000061.1:0-13999 GCA_033720775.1 Oleiphilaceae bacterium
CCAGCCTCGCCGATGCAGACCACGATGGTGTGCCGTGAGCATGGCATTATCGAACAGATCCATATTAGGTACCGCCCCGCGCCCGAGCCGATCCTCTGGAATATACGCCAAGCCCTGTTGTCGGCGCGCTGCAACCGACAACGGCGTAATCTCCTTGTCGTCCAACCAAATCTTCCCCTTCGAGGCGACCAGCTCACCATTCAACAGGCGCATCAGCTCACTTTGGCCATTCCCAGCAACACCAGCAATACCCAATATCTGGCCCCGATCAACAGCAAATGACAGCGACGATAAGTTAACGGAAAACGGGTGGCGACTGTTTGTGGTCACGGCGTCAAGACGCAACATCTCTTTGCCCGCTTGGCCAGATGGGTAGTGTTCATTCAGGCTCGTTGCTTCGCCTACCATCATGCGCGCAATGTCTTTCGTAGACATCTCTGCCAAAGCGCACTCGCCACTTACCTGACCGTTACGCAGAATGGTCGCCCGCTCACACAAAGAGCGCACTTCTTCAAGCTTGTGCGAAATAAACAGAATGCTGCAGCCTTCAGCAGCCAATTGGCGCAAGGCTGTAAACAGGGTGGCGACTTCCTGCGGTGTGAGCACCGAAGTGGGTTCATCAAGAATGAGCAATTGCACATGTTGGAGGAGGCAGCGCACAATCTCAACACGCTGTTGCTCCCCTACCGAAAGCGTATGCACATAACGGTCGGGCTCCAGCGCCATGCCATAACGCCGAGACACGTCTCTAATTTTTTGTGCCAACAACTTGCGATCGGAAGCGTCTCCGGGCGGTAGTGACAGGGCAATATTTTCGGCAACGGTTAGGGTCTCGAACAAGGTAAAGTGCTGAAACACCATACCTATGCCCAACTCACGCGCGCGTGAGGGGTGATGATTGTGAAGAGGCTCGCCCTGCCACAACAAACTGCCCGAGTCGGCTTGTTCCACACCATAGATGATCTTCATCAAGGTGCTTTTGCCCGCTCCGTTTTCACCCAGTACAGCATGGATCTCACCGGCAGCAATTGAGAGCGATACACGATCATTGGCGAGACAATTACCAAAGGATTTAGAGATGTCTCGCAAACGAAGTCGCATTAGTTTTTGCATTCGCGTCCTTAATTGCGCAAACCCCATATCTTAGTCATGAGTGTGCGCGCCAGTTTCGACCCCACGCCTCTAGACATCGCCACGTCGAGACAGGGGGTTTTGAGAGCAACTTGTCACATAAAAAGCCTGCCATTATAGTAAACCATAATGACCCCAAATAAGCAGTAATACAGGGACGTAGTAGATGGATCACAAACTATTGTGCTTGATCGTAGCACTGTTTTTTAGCTCTCTTGTTGTCGCTTCCGGCCCCGCAACGGAACCCTCCGATTCAGACAAAACAAAAACAGTTTCTTTGCATCTGCCGGGCGATTGTGACGTCTCTGATGAGAGCCGTTTTTTTAAGCTCGAAAACGGACTCAAGGTGTTACTCTTATCTGACACCGAAACCAATTACACAAGTGTGGCGTTAGATGTGGCCGTAGGTTATCGCGATGATCCGAAAGATCTCGCAGGTATGGCCCACTTTATCGAGCACATGTTGTTTCTGGGAACCGAACATTACCCTGAACCCGATGCCTGGCGCACCTTTGTTGAGCACAACGGTGGTTCCAGCAATGCGAGCGTCCGTTTTCACTCTACAGATTATCGCTTCTCGATCGAAACACCTATGCTGGACGAAGCTCTGGCTATGTTCAGCGATCAATTCAGGGCGCCACTAATCAGCGCACAATATGTTGCCAAAGAAAAGCAGGCCATAGCCGCTGAGTTCAGCTATCGCAAGACTTCGATCTATCGCCAAATGGCATCCGTTGCGAAAGAAGTATTTTTTGCAGACCATCCCTTCGGCAAATTTGGCACTGGCAATGAAATAACACTGGGTGGCTACGATGATGAAGCCCTAGCCAAGAAAATGCGCCAATGGTGGAGCGACCATTACGGCGCCGAGAATATGTCTTTGGTTATTCATAGCGACATGCCAATAGAGAAACTGGAAACGTTAGTACAGCGCTACTTTGCGTCGATTAAGCGGGGTACGGGACCTAGCAAAAACGTGAGCCTGCCTGCCAATGTTCAACAAGAATACCCTCGCATAGCAAAAGCCCATATCGACGATGACGAACGCGCCCTACTTCTTTACTTTCCGTTGCCTCACATCAAGGACGAAAGTGAATACGCTGCCTACGCTTTCATCGCCCACCTGCTTTCTCGAAAACTGCCCGACAGTCTGCTCGCCAGTTTAAAAGCAAAAAAGTATACCAACAAAATGGATGTGAGCGTTGTTTACACAAACCCCGAACAACCATGGTTAGAGGTCTATGTCGACCTATATTACAAAGGCGGCGAAAACTACTGGGAGGTCATTAAGCAGCTGTTTTATTACGTTGATCTGCTAAAACAAAGCCCAATTGAAGAATGGCAACGAGACGAGTTTAACGTTATGAAAGCCATCGACTGGTGCTTCAGGGAGGACGTTATCGTTACGCGCTATGCACAGAACCTGAACCTGGCTCCACCGGAATTTGCACTTGGCCGCGATTATATGGCCCTACAATACGCGCCGCATATTTACCAGACATTGCTAGAGGCAATTCGGATCGAAGACATGCGAGCAGTTGTTGCGCATCCGCATTTCAGTGGGAGTAACAAAACCCCATGGTACGACGTGGAATACGAAGTCGAAACGCTGGAAGAAAAGCGACAGCGACACTTTATGCCAAAAGAAAGCGATCGATATTATATGCAACGTCCGGCGCTGAATCCTTATTTTCCAAAAGATGTAAAGTTGGCCGCCAACAATGCACAATCAGCTCCCCAGAAACTCGACCTGCCCTACAACATTGATGCATGGCATGCGTTGGATACCAGCTATGAGGATCCGCGCGCAAAACTATATTTTGAACTGCGTAGCCCGGTGATAGACGAGTCACGAAAAAATGTCGTATTGCGGAATCTGCTTTGGAGCTTCTTACGCGATCAGCTTAAGTTTGAGCGCGCGATGGTTAAAGATGCCAACGGTTCATTAACGGTTTCGCGTATTCCCGGTGGGCTGGGATTTTATCTAAGCGGCTTTCCAGACAGCATTGACCTGATGCTTGAGCGCATCATTCAACGCTTCAATAACTTTAAAGTTCAAGATCGAGATTTTCGTGGCTATCGCTATGGCTGGACGGAATACTATAAAGAGTTTGAAGAAATTCACCCGCAAACACAGGCCAATCAAATCGAAAAACAGCTTCTTCATGGCTCCGGCTATGACTATTCAGAGCTGCAAAAAGGCGCTCGCGCCGCGCGTTACTCTAACTTGAAAAGTCTGCTGCGAGACTGGAAGCATACGATGCAGCTGGTCACCCTTAGTTATGGCAATGTCAGTGAGGAACAAGCTCGTGATTGGAATAAAAAACTGGCGTTAACACTACAAAAAGGTGAAGGGATTCCTGCTCATATGGCTAAGGAAACGATTGCGCTAAAGCCCGGGATTCAGCGAGTACTGTCGGAAAGCCAATACGATGACTCTTTGGTAAGCATTGTCATTCAGGGTTCAGGCAATTCGTTTGCTGAACAATCCCGTTTTATGTTGTTGGCAAAACTGATCAGCGAAGACTTTTTCACTCAACTTAGAACAGAAAAACAAAAGGGTTATTACATCGACACCGACTATGTGCTTTACCGGGAATCACCCGCGTTGCGGTTCCGGATTCAGTCACCTAATGCCGAACCCCACAAACTGGAACAAGAGATGTTGTCTTTTATCGACTCTTTCGATCAAAGGCTAAACGAAAACCATCAGGATAGTTTCTTTACCGTCAAGAATATACTCGCAGAGGAAATGCGCAGAGATCCTGTAGACCTGGATGCAAAAGCCAATGATATTTGGCGAAGCGTCGCGAATTGTCACGGCCATTTCACTTATCGTTCAATACTTGCAGAAAGGTTGACTAGCCTGACTCTTTCAGACTTTTCAGCGTGGTTCAGAGAACGCTTCAAGGCTCCCCAACGTCGCGCACTGGTCACCATTATTGTAGGAGAAAACCATGACATTTCTTCCCGCTGGCAAGACCAAATAGAAAACAGTCTGGTAGAAGATTACGAAGACTTTGTGAGCAGTAGTGACAAAACCTCACTTTCGGCACTGAGTGTTAAATAGGGGAATATCTCCCCTATTTTTTATCCTCTGAATAGCCCTCTACTCGACCTTTACGCTCACTACTGCCGTCAACCGAAACAGATTTACCTTCAGCCTCCTTGGCAACGGGCGGCGGCAATTTACCCGCCGTATTCAAATGCTCTCGTGGGTTCACCACGGTGGGGCGCGACAACAACAGATTGTTGGGATAAATCACCACTTCACGGTTTTCACTCACGAGTTTGGTATTAAACAGATTGATTTCGGAGATATACCCTTCGATGTAATTATCACCTTCCAGAATGCGCACGTAATTTCCACGGCGAAATGATGCGTGGGCAACGAGCACAAAAAACGCAGTAATGTTGCTGAGAATAGACCAGCCCGCAAACAACGCGACGCCGGTGACCGCCATGATACTCGCCGAGATGGTAAGCAGCCCCTTAAAGTCAAACCCCCAAATGATCAGCCCCATAGAAATGGTGGCGAGCGTGAGAATGATATTAAAGGCCCATAGGGCTTTGGTGATGGCATCGTCTTTGAGTCGACCATGCTCCGCCTTGGCACGAATCCGGGGGCCAATGGTAAAACGGAATAGCAGGTAAATAATGACCAATAGCGCGGTCAGTGCGACATTAAGTTTATAGTCGCCGAGGGTTTCCAGAATCGTCTCGAGCATGGCCTCTTCTCGGGATGCATGATTGAAATGAATGGTTGTGAATGGCGCTAGCGGATTTCACCGACAGCCCACAAAAAAAGCGGAAGAATTATAACTCAAACAAAAGTGACCGAACCGGTTTGTTTTCGCTTTGATCGATACATGGCCTGGTCAGCCCGTTCCAGCATGGCCTCTGCACTGAGCCCCGGCTCCCATTCCATCGCTCCGACGCTCACACTCACACTTTGCGCAATATCCTGCCCATCAAACTCAAAATGGTAGGGTTCGCTCAAAGCCTGTTGCTTACGTTGCATCAGCTGTTTGAGTTCCTCGGTGTCGTGGTAGTTGGCGACGATCATAAGAAACTCATCGCCACCCTCGCGCGCCACGTCGTCTGAACGCCGCATGACATCTTTAATGCGATGTGCAAATGCTTTGAGTAACGCATCACCGAAGCGATGCCCTTTGGTATCGTTCACTTCTTTGAATTTATCCATATCGAGCATCACCAGCGCAAAGGCGCGCCCGGAGCGTTCGCTCTGGCTAATCATAAACTCCAGTTTGTCGTAGATCATCGAACGATTCGGCAGCCCCGTTAAGGGGTCTTGTTCGGCCTTGGTGCGTAATTCACTCACCAGGCGATGGCGCTCTATGGCATAGGAGATGGCGCGAGTCAGTAATTCGCGACTAATAATTCGCTTGGGCAAGTAATCTTCTGCGCCTTGTTGGATGGCCTGTTCACCCAGATTTTCGTCGCTCACGCCCGTCAGCACCACGATCGGCACGAATGTTTGTTGTGCCACCAGTGAATCAAGGGTCGCCAAGCCGCTAGAGTCAGGCAACCCCAAATCAAGCAGCACTAGATCGTATTTGTGTTGCTCTAGCTCCTCGAAACACTCGGCCAGACTGGCGCAGGTGGAAAAGGTGTAACGTTTGGATTCGTCGCGCAACAACTCCTTGATGAGATAGATATCATCGGGGTCGTCTTCAACAATGAGCAGGTGACAGGCTTCCGCTTTCATGGGGACTACTTCAATCCGACTTAACATCCAATTCTCCTTTCGAATACACACAGGTGCGTGGTGCGTTGTCATCCTTCTATACAAACGCTGACATAACAGTTTAGTCCATCGGGCCTATTTGTACGGTCTCAAACCAGTAATCACACAATGTTTTAATCTTTGATACCAGCTCCGAGTAGTCGGGACTTTTCACCATATATGAGTTAGCGCCTAGCGCATAGACGTCCTTTATATCCCGTTCAGATTTTGAGGTGGTGTAGATCACCACGGGAATAGCCTTTAGCGCGGAGCTTTCTTTTAGGGAGCGTAGTGTTGCTTTGCCATCAAAAACAGGCAGATTCAAATCGAGCATAATGAGATGTGGCAACGCTATTGCTTCAAGCTGATTTAATCGGTGCATCAACGCGCGCCCCTCTTCAAAGCTCACCAGATCAATATTGTGCTGCGACTCTTGAAACGCCATTTTTATCAGATAAATATCATCCGGATCATCTTCTGCCAGAAATATACGGTGGGTCATGATTATTACCGCCTCAGTTATGCCGAACGCAGTGCAGGCAACTCTATAATGAAACTCGCTCCGCGTGACAGCGGGCGCGCAGTAATTGAGCCACCGTGAGCCTGAATAATCTGTCTGCATATCGTCAGTCCCATGCCTGTGCCCGGCACCGTCATACCCACGAGGCGTCGAAACGGCTCGAAGATCTGATCAACATCCGCTTCTTTAAATCCGGTGCCGTTATCACTCACAATGACACGAGTACCATGAAGACGGCTCTCGCCTCTAATTCGAATATGGGGCGGCCTGGTCTGATCACGGTAATTGATGCTATTAGCGATGAGATTACGCAAGACCTGAGAAAAAGCATGCTTATCAACGCAGACTGTTGCATCAGCCTCCAGGATCAATTTTGCGCCATTGGCCTCAATCACCTCAGACATATCTTCGGCAGCAAGGTTGAGCACTTCAGATAGCTGCACTTCTTCGAGATCGAGTGCCTGCCTGGCGGCCCTGGAGAGCTGCAGTAACTTATCTATCATCTCGCTCATCCGCAGTGATGCATCACAAATGCGTTCGAGCTGGAACAAGGCTTCTTTATCCTGTAACTGATCTTTCAAGCGTCGCTCAAGCGCCCCGGAAAAGGCCGCGATTTTACGCAGAGGCTCCTGTAAATCATGAGAAGCCGAATAGGCAAACCGTTCGAGCGACGCATTGGATTCTGACAGTTTGTTTTCGATTTCCTTTCGTTCGCTGATGTCTTCGACCACACAAACGTATCGCAGCTCACCCACGTCACGCTCTACGCGAGATATCGTTAAGTGACCCGCAATGGTCGCGCCTGCTTTATCCGACAAATGACATTCGGTATCGATGTTCTGCCCTTCGGCCATCGCAAACAGCATATCCCGCAATGCATGGGGGTTATCGCCCACTTGTGCAAAGGCTTCGATCTGGGCACCTTCCAATTCATTTTTGTCGTAGCCCAATAGAACACATAATCGCGAATTGACCTTGCACACTTCGCCGTCTGCCGTAATATGCGCAATACCCACGGCAGCCTGCTCGAAGGTAGCGGAGTATTCAATGGCCAGTGCCCTGATTTCTTCTTCTCGCCGTTTGAGGTCGGTGATATCAAAAAACGCACCGAGCATTTCTTTCGGCTTACCGAAGTCGTCATAGGAATACACGCTGTCGCGGGAGTAAAACCAACGCCATTGACCGTCTTTATGACGAAAACGGTACTCAATGCCTACCCCATCACTGAACTCCGCGTTGATCACATCATTAAAGTGCTTATAGATTCGAACTTCGTCGTCGGGGTGAAACAGGGGAATCAGACCACTTTGCTGGACAGATTCCAGTTCGGCCAAGGTATAACCAGTGAGATTGGTGTACTCGGCGTTGATAAAGATATTTTTGTAGGTTTGCAGGTCAAAAATATATAAACCCGTGAGCGACCGCTGCAAGACCTGATCAAGAAAACGGGTCTGATCAGCCAAGCGGGCTTCGAGCAATTTGATTTCGTTTATATTGGTCAGTGTTCCAGACATCAGAAAGGGCTTGCCATGTGCATCGGCGATACTGTCCCCTCGGGTATGGAACCATTCGTATTTGCCGCTTTCGGCCAAACCACGATAGGTGAGGTCGTATTTTTCGCCACGTTCGATGTGCGCTTCGAGCGCGCTTTCAACACGTGGCCAGTCGTCTTGATGAATATGATTCTTCCATTGCGCGAAGGTAGCAGGATCGTCCTCACGCCCACCGATCATTTTAATCAGACGCGGGCTGTACCACACTTTATTGGCCGGAATATTCCACTCCCAGATACCATCATTCGAGGCATCAATCGCGCGCTTGACACGATTGGACGACTCGTTGAATTGCGTCAATTCGGTGCCAAAACTGTTAAAATCGATAACCGTGGCAAATGCATGCTTGGTGCCCTCAAACTCATGCACCGATAGCGAAATTTGTATTTCTACGGGTTTACCGCTTTTGTGACGTCCCTGTACCACCCTGCCGGCTGCCATTTCGTGATGCTGAGTCGGCTGCTCCAGATAGCGGCTGACTAAGGCCTGATGGTGGTTCATTTCACCACTGAGCAGGATACTAATGTTAGCGCCTACCAATTCCTCCTTCTCATACCCAAACAGGTTTGCAAGCGCCTCATTGGCTACCACAATCGTCTGTTCATGATCGATTACTAACAAGCCTGCAGGCATCAATTCAGTGGTAAAGCGAAATATGGCTTCGGCTTGTCGTTCAACCTCCAGGCGTTCGTTGCGCACTCGCTCTTCGGCGGTTTCCCGCATGGATTGCTCGAGCTGCTCCCGCGTCGGAATTGCCAGCGCGGCTTCCAGGTTTTTAAACACTACAAATGCGGTATACATGGAGACAAAGGCGGTCATGGCCTTGACGATGCCATGCAAGCCATAGGTGCCATACCACACCGTATAAATTCCCATCACATGCGTCAGCCCACAGAGCATGATAAACATGGCGAACAAGGCGAAAATACCGCGAAACTGTAAATCACGCCGGCGTCGCAGAAAGATCATTAAAGCAATAGGAATGGAAAAATACGCCGCCGCAATAAGTGAATCGGATATGACATTGGTCCACAGAATATCCTGTCGCCAGTTATAGCAATATCCATGCGGCATGAAGGCGTCGCTGAGAAACTGAGAGAAGAAGTCGAGCACGCTGATATCCCTTCGGCCTGAAGCAAGAGTTACTTCAGTATGGAATTAATGCCCGTAATTACAAGCTAAGTACGCCTTACAGAAGGCCGGGGCCTCCTCCCCGGCCGGTTGACTATGCGTGTTTGATTTCGATACGCCTGCTTGGTTTCTCGGGCAAATCAAGACGCGGAATATCGAGGTGCAATACCCCCTGTTCGAGACGCGCCTGAATGCCCTCTTTGGCCACGTCCTCGGGGAGGTTCAACACACGTTGAAACTGCCCTGTCTGGCGCTCTACCCGATAGTAGTGCTTACCCTTCTGTTCACGTTCACTGTGTTTGCGACCACGAATACATAACAGGTCGTCCTGCAATTCAATCTCGAGTTCATCCTGCGTGTAACCAGGGACATCGAGTGAAATTTCATACCCGTCATCACTACCCGACACATCGAGACGCGGTTTGAATGCCGGCCAATTAAAATCCGCCGAAGACGAGGGCCATGCAAAAGCACGGAACGCTTCGTCGAACAGTCGATTCATTTCATGATGCATCCGCAACACCGGGTGTACGTCCTCAGGCATGGCCGATGACCGACTTAAATCATTTTCGGCCCGTTGCACGGGAATCGGGGCTCCCTCGCTTTGATGCTTTTCTTCATGCTTAAACCAGTTCCACGGATTCAGTTTTTTCAGATCCATAGTTACCTCCACATCACATTCACATGCTGTCTGTTAGAGGCTGCGTCCTACGACGCAGCCCCAAACTACTCACATCATGCTGCCTTTTCTGAATCTTTGGCCTTGTGCTCAATGACGTTGTCCTGATTAATGGCGATGGTGCGAGGTTTCATCGCCTCAGGCACTTCTTTCACCAGATCGATGGTGAGCAGGCCATTGTTCAGATTGGCACCGGTGACTTCGACATAGTCCGCAAGGTTGAACTTGCGCTCGAAGGCCCGATTGGCAATGCCGTGATGGAGATAGTTACGCTGCTCGGCGTTTTCTTTTTTCCCCCTTACGCTGAGCACGCCTTTTTCCACCTGTAATTCGAGTTCACTCTTATCAAAACCGGCCACAGCCAAAGTGATCGCGTAGCGATTCTCTCCCAGCGACTCGATGTTGTAAGGTGGATAAGACTGGGTCACGGCATCGGCATTCATCGCACTGTCCAACAAGGACGCCAGACGATCGAATCCAACGCTATGACGATACAAGGGGCTAAGATCGATTGTGTTCATACATATCCTCCTAAGAAGCAATACGTCAAAACAGTTTGATCTACCCTCTGCACTGACAGCCACAGAGGGGCAGGAATATATCTAGGTATTTTCAACCACGATTCAATATCTGCTTTTGGAGAAATTTGTTACTAAAAATAAGTGCTTTATAAAACGTATTTATTAGCTCTATACTCCGCCAAATTCACTTACATGACAGGTTGACCCCGAAATGTCTGACGCCCTGATTTACGGCTTCCAACTCACGGGTACCGAGGCAGGCACTGCCCTGGACTGGCAGCGCGTACAAAGCAATGCGCTTCCGGCAGACGAACTCTGCTGGCTGCACTTTGACTATACCCATCCCGACACCGCTACCTGGTTGGCGACACAAGAACTCAACGACATTGTGGTCAACACCTTGCTCAGCGAAGAAACACGACCACGCACGTCGGTATTTGACGACGGTGTGCTGCTGACCTTGCGAGGCATTAACCTCAACCCGGAATCCGACCCCGAAGATATGGTGTCGATTCGTATCTGGGCCAGCGAAAAGCGCATTGTTACGGCCCGCCACCGTCGTATGTTGTCGGCGCAGGATATGGTGCACCGTATCGAACAAGGGCAAAGCCCTCAGAGTGCTGGCGAATTTGTCTCGGTATTTGCTGAACGGCTCATTGCGCGCATGCAAACCGTCATTACCAGCATGGAAGACAAGGTTGAGGAAATCGAAGAGAAAGCGCTGGAGCAAAATGCCAAGTCATTGCGCAGCGACATTGCCGATCTGCGACGACAGGCTGTGGCGCTGCGGCGTTATCTCAAACCCCAGCAAGAGGCCATGCAGCGTTTACAACAGACAGCTATTGCTATTTTGAACGACGAGCATCGCGCCCAGCTACGCGAAACCACCAATCACCTCACGCGGTATATAGAAGAACTGGAAGCCATTCGTGATCGCGCAGCGATTACACAGGAGGAGCTGGCCAGCGTGGTGGCTGAACAGCTGAACAATCGCATGTATGTGTTGAGTATTGTGGCCGCCCTCTTCCTGCCCTTGGGCTTTTTTACCGGCCTGTTGGGGATTAACGTGGGAGGTCTTCCGGGCGCCGACAACGACTCAGCCTTTTTGCTGTTTTGCCTGATCATGGTTGCCTTGGTGGCTGCCCAGATCGTGATCTTTCGAGTCAAACGCTGGTTCTGACACCTGTCACTTGGCGGCGCTGTTGGTCTGACGTTGACGCACCGCTTCAAACAGGCAAATCCCGGTCGCCACCGAAACATTTAAACTGCTCACCGAGCCGGCCATGGGAATACGCGTTAATTGGTCACAATGCTCACGCGTCAAGCGGCGCAAACCCGCGCCTTCTGCGCCCATCGCTAAGGCCATCGCGCCGCACAAATTGGTGTCGTAAATATCCTGTTCCGCTTCACCGGCTGCCCCGGTAATCCAGATACCACGCTCCTGCAGCCACTTCATACAGCGCGCCAGATTGGTCACGCGAATAAGCGGCACATGCTCGGCAGCACCACAGGCAACTTTACGTGCGGTGGCATTGAGCGGTGCCGATTTATCTTTGGGGACAATCACGGCATGCACGCCCGCCGCATCGGCAGAACGCAGGCAGGCGCCAAGATTATGCGGATCGGTGATGGAGTCCAGAATGAGCAAAAACGGCGGCTCTGCAAGGGCATTCAACAGGTTTTCGAGATCGCCCTCGTCCTGTTCCGGGCTCGCCTTCACCAGCGCGACCACACCCTGATGGCGGCCCCGAACCAGCTTATCGAGCTCTTTGCGTGGCACAAACTCCATGGCAACGCCCTGACGACCTGCATAGTCGAGCAGGCGGGAAAGCCGTTTGTCGTCGCGCCCCTGCGTTACCTTAAGCACGAGTACCGACTCGATATCCTGCTTTATCAATGCCTCAACCGCATGTATGCCAAAAACGGTATTATCTTGCTCTGCACTCATGATGCGGGGTCACTCTTTTTCTTTACCGGTCGTTTACGCACTTTCATAGGTTCTGCGCCAGGCACCCTGGGTGCCTTTGGCTGCTTTGACGACGACCGTCCCTTGCCCGGTTTGCCGTCGCCGGATTTTCTGGCATCGGTCGCAGCCGGCTTTCTTTTGCTTGGGCGTGAGCTGTTGTCTTGACGCTTATCGTCTTTGCGTTTGCCGTCTTTGCGCCGGGATGGCGATGCCTCTTTACCTCCCGTTTTGGCAGATGAGCCAGACGGCTTGGCAGACTTTCTCGGTGCATCGCCCGATTTTTCGCTCCCACGTTTATGCAAGGTGCGGCGTTTTTTGGGTGGGCTTGATTTGACCAAAAGCAAATCAACTTTGCGCTCTTCGAGATTAATCGCGGCAACCTGCACCGTCACACTATCACCCAAGCCAAAGCGCATACCACTGCGCTCGCCTACAAGACGGTGTTTTTGGGCATCGTACTGGTAGTAATCGGAACTGAGTGCGGATACGTGCACCAGCCCCTCAACATACAAGTCGTTCAGCTCGACAAAAAAACCAAAACTGGTGACGCCCGAAATCACCCCTTCAAATACTTCGCCCAGATGTTGCTGCAGGTATTCGCATTTGAGCCACGACATCACGTCGCGTGTTGCGTCATCGGCGCGGCGTTCAGCCATGGAACAATGCTCGCCCAGCGCCAGCATGGCTGCCATATCATAACGATAATCATAGCGGCCTGTTTGTAGACCATCGGGCCGCACCACCTGTTCACAAGCCTTATTGCTATAGATCACCGACTTGATGGCACGGTGTACCAGCAGGTCAGGATAACGACGAATCGGCGAGGTAAAGTGTGCGTAATGATCATAGGCCAAACCAAAATGGCCCTTTTCTTCGGGGCCGTATACCGCCTGACTCATGGAACGCAGCAGCACAGTCTGAATCACGTTGAAATCAGGACGTTCCTGAATCTGCTCAATCAGATTCTGATAATCCGAAGGCGCTGGCGTTTCGCCCCCATATAGCTGCAAACCCAGTTCGCTGAGAAAGCTACGCAGATTCTCAAGCTTTTCAGCTCCGGGGCCTTCGTGAATGCGGTACAAGGCAGGCAGTTTTTGTGCCGCCAGAAATTCCGCCGTTGCCACGTTGGCGCACAACATACATTCTTCAATGATACGGTGTGCGTCGTTGCGCTCGGTGGGCACGATCGCTTCGATTTTACGCTCCGGCCCAAACACGATGCGCGTTTCAACGGTTTCAAAATCAATCGCCCCTCGCGCTTTTCGGCGCTGCAACAACACCTTGAACAGGGCGTAGAGTTCATGAATCTGGGGCAGTCGCTCGGCAAAATCCTCGCACAACTGAATGCCTTCAGGTGATTCCGGCTCGTCGAGCATGGTGCCCACCTGGTTGTAGGTGAGGCGCGCATGGCTGTGCATCACACCTTCGTAAAATTTGCTCGACTGCAATTCACCCTGCTGCGACAGGTGCATCTCGCAAACCATGCACAAGCGATCCACTTTGGGATTCAGCGAACACAGGCCGTTACTGAGAATTTCAGGCAGCATGGGAATCACATGATCGGGGAAATAAACCGAAGTGCCACGTTTGTGCGCTTCTGTATCCAGGGCACTGCCCGGCCGCACGTAATGGCTTACGTCGGCAATCGCAACATAAAGACGCCAGCCACCCTCTGGGTGCGGCTCACAATATACGGCATCATCGAAATCCCGCGCGTCTTCACCGTCGATGGTGACCAGAGGCAAATGCCG
>JAWWBW010000062.1:0-13945 GCA_033720775.1 Oleiphilaceae bacterium
GAATCTTGGTCTGCTGTATCCACCAATCCTGATTCGTCGTGTCGGGGCATGAGAGCACAGTGCCTTTAAAAGCGGGTGCGGGGAATCACCGCAGCAAGCCCGGGATAGAGTGGCATCTAATGGCCGACCAACTAAACATCTAAAACACCCTAACCGAAAATCAATAGGTTAGGGGTAGCTAAACAACTAAAACCATTAACAAATGAGGTTGGTCGGACATTCGAAATGTGAATGAGATAGAGCCAACTAAAGTACTGAAATTGATAACGAGATTTTAACGAAATTGTATGTCGAGTCTCGTTTAGCTGTCATTTTGGACAGCATAGCAGATATTACGAATTATGTAGGGTCTTAGGAAGCAAATCACTCGATTGGACGCTCCGTGAGCAGTTTCAGCAGCCGCTTGTAGATATCCTCTCGGCGGTTGTTGAACCTGAATTCTGTCTCTTTCAAATGTAGATAAAACGTGTGTTTTGGCAAGCCCTTAAAGCGGCTCAGTCGCAGTTTCGCGTAGGCCCAGAAAGACTCAATGCCATTGATGTGGTTGCTGCCAAAAACCAATGCCAAACCCTCTTCAGGCCAGATGTAACCAGCGATACCGGAGAGTTGCTTGTTAGTAGTATTGGTGGATCTAAGCAATGGTGCATAGCAAACAAGGCAGCAGGCAACTATCGGGCGGCGCCAATGGCTTGGGGGGCAGTCAACCAGTGGGCTCGAGAATGGCGATTCTGTGCCATTAGTTCCTGTTTTCAATAGCTTACCGAGCGTGGGTGCTGGAAATTACCCAGGACAATTCCGGCATGGCGGAATGGTTCAGAGGGGCTCTGTTACCTGTCTTCCATGATCGAGCCCTCCTTCAGATTACACATATGCAACTTTACGTTTTCGAGGGGCGCGAGCCTGTTTGTTGACATTTGGTTGTTCAACCAAATAATATCAGGGCATGTCATCCTATAGACAGCCTGTTTCATTGGAGGAGTTATGAGTTCTGTGCCAATCCAACCGCGGAAAGTCGCTTTTGATGTCTCGTCAGTGCCACGGCACTGGAATGGCGGTGACCCCGTGCTGACCCGCTTCTTTGATGCCCTCTCAGTGCATTTCCCGGAGGGGGAGCGCTTCTTTATCCAGTCAGTGCGTAACTTCAAGGATCAAGTGACAGATGATCAGCTGAGCGAGGATATTCGTCACTTTATTCGCCAGGAAGGTCAGCACGGGATTGTCCATGATCGTTTCAACGATGTGATGGCCAGCCAGGGCGTGGATGTGGATAAGGTCACTGCGAATCTAAGGACCTTTATTCGCACCACACAAAAGTACCTGCCGAAGAAGTATCAGCTCGCCATGACGGCGGCGTTTGAGCACTTTACGGCAACCCTGGGCGAAACCATGGTCAGCGAGAAGAGCGAGATGTTTAGCGAGGCTGACCCCGTCATGAGAGCGCTATTTCTGTGGCACGGGGTCGAAGAGGTAGAGCACAAGGCCGTGGCCTATGATCTTTATCAGGGCGCAGCAGGTGGAGGCTACTTGACGCGCGCGTCTGCGTTGGTGGTTGCGACCCTGATGGTTCACCTTGTCGTGGCTCCAGTATTTTGGAATATGCTCAAGCTTGATGGCGTAACGCGCCAGCCTGGTGTGATTCTGCGAGGCCTGAACAAGCTTTATGGGCGAAAAGGTATTCTCACAGGCATGCTGCCTGATTTCCTCGCTTGGTTCCGCCCTGGATTTCACCCTTGGGATACCGGTATGCCTGAGAAGGTTGCCGCGTGGTTGGCGGAGTATGAGACTCATGGAGATCCGATGCGGGCATCGGAAACCATTTACGGTCCGGCTCCAGTGAGTGAGGCAGCCTGATGCATGGAGACAAGCAGGATGTCCCCAGTACCGTCGATGTTCCTCATACACATCGGCCTGGGCGTCACTGTGGCAGTTCAGCTATCAGAGACCTGCTGGAGTTTCATGGGCTTAATTTGACGGAAGCTTTCTGCTTCGGGCTGGGTGCCGGGCTTGGTATTACTTATGTGGAAATACCAGGCACGGACACCCCGTTTATTGTCCATGTCCGTTCAATGGGATTTGAGGAAACGGTGTTCTCTACACTGGGCGTGCCGTTTCGCTGGGAAACTTGGCAAGATAAATGTGCTGCCGCCGATGCGCTGGATGCCCATCTTGATGCGGGGCGGCCTGCGCTTCTCTTAACTGATATTTTTTACCTTCCTTATTTCAAGAGCAGTACACATTTCCCCGGTCACGCCATCGTCGCCTGGCAGCGAGCCGAGAAGGGCGAGACGATGCTCGTTAGCGATACCGAGCGCCCAGGGCTTTTAGAGGTGCCTCGTGACAAGTTGGTTGAAGCCAGATTCTCCTTGTCGCCACCCTTTATCCATCATGGTTCATTGTTCGCACCCGAAAGTGTTTCGGTTCAGGTGTCTGCCGATAACGTGCGCAGTGCGATTGTGAAGAATGCAGATAATCTCCTGCAAGGAAGCAGGAATCACGGTATTCAAGCGCTAACAACTTGGATCCAGGAACTTCCTCGCTGGAAGGCAGTGGATAAATGGCAATGGTTGCTCCGTTTCGCCTATCAAGTGATCGAGAAGCGTGGAACGGGGGGCAGCGGCTTTAGAGCGATGTATTCAGAATTTCTCGATGAAGCGAGTGAAATTGTTCCTGAAATACATGAGGCAGGCTTGGTCGAGTTGATGCGCACGAGTGCTGCGGCATGGTCCGCTCTGGCTGATTGTCTGCGAAAGGGGTCCGAAAGTGAAACATTCCCTGAAGAGGCAATAACGGACGCCATTGAATCTGTGCGTGTTGCAGAGACCCGGTATGCGGATGCCGCTTCAACATTCTGATAAAAAGTTGCTAACTATGACAGCTGAGACATCACTCCCGAGAGAACTGCTTGCCGCAAAGGCTTTTTTTGGTTCAGGGCATCCGTTGTTCAGGGTTTTTGGTATCGCAATGGATGACATTACCAAAGATGGCGCGGTAATGAGCATGCCTTGTGTGGAAGAGGTTTGTGATCAACAGGGAAAGCTTCATCGGGGAGCCATCGCTACCTTGCTTGATACGGCATGTGGTTTGGCGATTTTTGTGCGCCTCGGCGACATGCGCCCAATTGCGACAATTGACTTGCGCGTTGATTTCATCGCTAAACCCGAGGCTGGCGAAGGGGTGGCATGTAATGTCACCTGTTTTGCAGTTGAAGAAAATATTGCCTATGTCCGTGGAGAGGCATTTGGGCGTGATGGCGACAATTTGCTGGCGTCGGTATCAGGCAGTTTTGCGATAGGAACGGCAGGCCCGTCCTTTGATCAATCTGTGAATCCTAGCAATAAGAGAGCCCCCTCCAAGAAAAAAACAATCGATGATGAAGGAATCATCAGCTTCGAAACAGAAAGGGTAACCGCTCTCTCTACTGTGGTCGGCGATGTATCACCATACGAAAAATTTCTTGGTATGACGGCTTCGGACGATAACGGCGAAGCAACCTATAAAATGCCGTTTCGCGAGCAGCACATTGGCAACCCTCTGATCAAGACTTTTCATGGCGGTATTATCGCAAGCTTCGCGGAGCTTGTTGCTGGCGCGCACTTAACAGCGAATCAGACTGAACAAAATAAGCCAGTATGTTCAAGTATGACTCTGGATTATTTGCGCCCGGCCTTTGCGGGTACGTTGGTGGCCAAGCCGAACATTATTCGTGAAGGAAAGCGCTTCATTGTGGTTGTTGTGGATGTGTTTCTTGATGGCGCCCAGGTTTCCCGAGGTCGCTTCATTTATAAGAGAGCCTTCGCTTCCAGCTAATCCAATCTATAAACAACCCTCCCCCCTTCCTTTTCTGCCTCAATAGAGGAGTTCTGTTATGTATATTTCACAGACTTTGCGCCGTGCGGTTCAATTAAACGGCCAAGGTACGGCTACCGTTTTTGCTGGTCGGCGGCAAACCTGGCGAGAGTTTGAAGACCGTATCGCATGCCTTGCTAACGGGTTGCTAAGTCTGGGCATCAATGCGGGTGACAGGGTTGCCATACTGGCATTAAACAGCGATCGCTACCTGGAGTATTTCTATGCAGTGCCGTGGGCCGGTGCGGCAGTGAATCCCGTCAATATTCGGCTCGCACCACCTGAAATCGCCTATACCTTGAATGACTCAGGTTCTAAAGTGCTTTTCGTTGATGACACCTTTGCAGCATTGCTGCCATCCCTACAGCCACAGCTTGAGTCTATCAAGCATGTTGTCTTCATGGGTGAGGGTGAGTGTCCACAAGGGTGTATTGATTATGAATCCCTTGTCGCCAACGCCGATCGAATCCGTGACGCCAATGCTGGCGGTGACGATCTGGCGGGGCTGTTTTATACCGGTGGTACCACTGGGCGGTCAAAAGGCGTGATGCTGAGTCATGACAACCTGGTATTCAATGCCCTGAACGTGGTTGCCGAGATGGGCTATGACAGTGACACCATATATATGCATGCCGGGCCCATGTTCCACTTGGCTGATATGGCCAGCACGTTTGCCGTGACACTGGCTGCGGGAACTCATGGCATTGTTCCTCGCTTTGATGTTGATGAAGTGCTGGCTTTCATTGAGCAGGAGAAAGTCACGAACACCCTGTTGGTGCCGACCATGGTCAATCTTCTAGCCTCATCTGGGCGCATCGCCAATTACGATGTCAGCAGCATAAAACGCATGCTGTATGGCGCCTCGCCAATGCCAGAGGCGGTATTGATTAGTGCTATGGAACAAATGCCGACAGTGTCATTTGCTCAGGGCTATGGTCAGACCGAAGCCTCCCCAATCATTACCTCACTCGGGCCAGAACATCACATTCCCGGCGGAGAAAAATTACGTAGCGCCGGTCGCGCAGCACTGGGTGTGGAGGTGGTGGTGCTTGATGAAAATGATCAGGTGGTATCTCAAGGTACGGTTGGCGAAATATGTGCGCGGGGACCAAACGTCATGTTGGGTTACTGGGGAATGGAATCAACAACCGCTGATACCTTGCGCAATGGTTGGCTACATACCGGCGACCTTGGCTACATGGACGAGGATGGATTTGTCTTCATCGTTGATCGAGCCAAGGACATGGTAATTAGCGGTGGAGAAAATATTTTCTCTGTTGAAGTTGAAGGTGCCATTTATAGCCATCCTGCGGTACAGGAGTGCGCGGTAATTGGTATTCCCGATGAACGCTGGGGTGAAGCTGTGCATGCAATCGTGGTGCTGCGTGAAGGAGAGCACGCCAGTGAGGCAGAGATTATCGAACATTGCCGTGAAAGAATTGCAGGTTACAAAGTGCCTCGTAGCGTTGATTTTAAGGCAGAGTCGTTGCCGGTGAGTGGGGCAGGTAAGGTGCTGAAAAACGAACTGCGAGCCCCCTTTTGGGAGAGCAACGGTAAACAGGTTAATTGAGTAATTGATGACCTTGTATTGCGAAATTTATTGGCTTGGAGGCTTCCATGAATCTGGATTTCAGTAATGACGAAAAAGAATTTCGTAAGAGTATCCGGCAGTGGATGAAGGAAAATATGCCTGATGATATTCGGCGCTGTACTGCCCGAGGAGCGATGCCAGACAAGAATATGCAGCAACGATGGGAGCGTTTGCTGGGCAGTCAAGGTTGGCTCACGTCTACTTGGCCAGAACAATTTGGTGGCCCAGGGTGGAGCGCAACCCAGCGGTATATTTTCGATCAGGAACGCGCCTCGGCAGGGGCACCGCCAACAAGCCCTTTTGGTGTGGCTATGGTTGGGCCGGTGCTATATACCTTCGGTTCTGAAGCACAGAAGGAACGGTGGTTGCCCGGCATTCAGCGTGGCGAAACGCTATGGTGCCAAGGTTATTCTGAGCCCAATGCGGGCTCAGATCTGGCCTCGTTAAAAACGCGAGCCACGCGTAATGGCGACCATTATTTGGTTAATGGTCAAAAAATCTGGACGACACAGGCCCATTGGGCAGACATGATGTTTTGCTTGGTGCGAACGGATAGCACCGTGAAACAGCAGCAGGGTATTTCATTCCTGCTGATCGATATGAAAACCCCCGGGCTTGAAGTACGGCCGATTTATTCAATTGATGGGCATCATCACCTTAACGAAGTCTATTTTACCGACGTGAAAGTGCCTGTGGAAAATTTGGTGGGTCAAGAAGGAATGGGGTGGACCATTGCCAAGTTTCTTCTTACCCACGAACGCACCACCATTGCCGGTGTGGCGGATATTCACTACGAAATCAATCGCCTTAAAAGTGCTATCGATGCGCTACCAACGGAAACAGATAAGCAGTTGGCGGTGCGTCGGTTGGCTGGCTTGGAAGTCGATCTTATGGCACTGGAATACACCAACTTTCGCACCGTTGCTGCCACAGATGAAGGCAAGCCGTTCGGCCCAGAATCGTCAGGACTGAAAATCAAAGGCACGGAACTACAGCAAAGGGTTTCCCAAGCGATGGTGGAAATCGGAGGTTTGATGTCTTTGCCATGGGATAACGAGGAGCCCATTGGGGAGCAAATTTTTAATCAGGCCAGTCGCCGCTATAACTTCCTGCGTGCGTGCACCATCTATGGTGGATCTAACGAGATCCAGAAAAACGTGTTGGCGAAGATGTTGCTCGGATTGTGAGGTGAAAAATGGATTTCAAGTTACCCGAAAATACCACCATGATTGCGGATACCGCGCGCCGTTATCTTAAAGACAACTATTCATTTGACACCTACATTGCACAGTTGAATGAGAGTAATCACCTTGAAGCGAATCGCTGGCAGGCCATGAATGATTTGGGTTGGTTTGGCCTTCCGTTTGCTGAATCTGTTGGAGGGTATGGCGGCTCATTGCTTGACGTGTGCGCCATTGTTCAGGAGTTAGGAGCCGCGCTTTGTCTTGACCCTTTTGTCGATTTAATTGTTTCCCCCGGCAAGTTATTGGAGTTCGCCAATACGCCAACATCCTTGGCGTTGCTTGATCGCATTATTGCTGGTGAGGCACGTGTGGCTTGCGGTCTTTATGACCGGCATGCCGGTTATCACGTGCTGAACCCTTCCTTGAGGCTAAACGGAGAACGACTTTCCGGGCAGAAGCACGTTGTGTCTGATGGTGGCGTTGCAGACGCCGTGCTCGTCTCCGCTATGTCTGGTGATGAGTTGGTCATTGTCGCGCTACCTTTCGACGCCTGTGACGTTGAAAGATATCGACTGCTCGATGGAAGCCGTGCTGCCAGTTTGACGCTTGATGATGTGCTCATCACAGACGAAATGGTTTTGTGTCGTGGTGATGCGGCAAAGCAAGCGGTTTCTGCCTGGTTCGATTATCTGTGCGCATTGGACTGCGCACGTATGTACGGCGCCTGCCGAGAGGTGTATCAGGCCACTCTGGAATACGCTCGAACGCGTAAACAGTTTGGTACAACGATTGGCAGTTTTCAGGTAATCCAGCACTACCTTGTTGATGCGTTTATTGATCTCCAGCAGCTGGAATCCATGCTCTTGATGGTGTCAGTAAAAGGAGAGAGCGCAAACGTCTGTGAGCGCGGGCGCGCGACAGCGGCGGCAAAGGCTTACTACGCAAACCGGGCCGTTGGTATCACTCAGCAAGGTATCCAGATCCATGGTGGCGTTGGTGTTACGGAAGAGCTGAACATTGGCCATTACTTCCGTCTGGTGACACATGCATCATTGAGTCATGGCGACCGAGAGCACCACATGTCACGGTTTATTCAGGCGGGGGAGAAGCAAAATGAAGTCGTTTGATTTTATCGTCGTGGGGGCGGGCTCTTCGGGCTGTGTTCTTGCCAACCGGTTAAGCGAGTGCGGCAAGTATTCCGTTTGTCTTATTGAGGCCGGCCCCCACGATAATAGCGGTTTTATTAATATTCCGTTTGGACTCATCGGTCTAATTAAACAAGGAAAGCGAAACTGGGGCTACGACACCGCGCCACAAAGTCACCTTAATAAAAGGCGCCTCTACTGGCCGCGAGGAAAAACACTGGGGGGCAGCAGCTCAATCAATGCCATGGTCTACATTCGAGGCCAACAACAAGACTATGATGACTGGGCAGCGCAAGGCGCAACAGGGTGGGCGTGGAAAGATGTGCAGCCGGTATTCAATGCACATGAAAACAATGAACAATACTCCGCTGACAATTGGCATGGTGTGGGTGGGCCACTGAATGTTACCCGAGTCAGGGATGTTAACCCGTTAACCCCGCTGTTTATTAAGTCCGGTGAAGAGCTGGGTTATACCCGAAACGATGATTTTAACGGGCCGGAACAGAAAGGCTTTGGCCGGTTTCAGGTAACACAAAAAGAAGGGCGCCGATGGAGTGCCGCGCGTGCTTTCCTGGATCCTGCACGTGGCCGCGATAACCTGCACATCATGACGGATGTGCAGGTAACCAAGGTGTTACTGGATTGCGGCAGGGCGATTGGCGTCGAAATTTGTGATAGTGATGGTGCTCAATCGGTCATTCGTACGAACAAAGAAGTCATCCTGTCCGGTGGGGCGATCAATACCCCTCAGTTGCTGATGTTGTCGGGTATTGGAGAGCGAGAGCACCTATCGAAAATCGGCATCACCTGTTTGCAAGACTCGCCGGAAGTTGGGGAGAACCTTCAAGATCACCTTGATATGACCGTCATGATCAAGGACAAAAGCCGTCAATCAATCGGCATGTCACCGTTTTTTATACCTCGGCTGATTAGTGCCTTCTACCAGTATTTTCGTCATCGGCGCGGCTTTCTTGCCAGTAACGCGGCGGAAGCAGGGGCTTTTGTCAGCCTGCTCAGCGAGCCGGATCGTCCGGATGCTCAGCTACACTTTTTACCGGCTTATCTTCGAGATCATGGACGTCAGTTGACGCCTGGGTTTGGTTGTACGATTCATGTGTGCCAACTCAGGCCTAAGAGTCGAGGACAGATTCGATTGGCCAATAGCGATCCATTTGCTGCGCCTTTGATAGACCCAAACTATCTTTCTCATCCTGACGATATTCTTGTGCTCCGTGAAGGCGTGAAACTAGCCAGAAAAGTGTTTCACAGTCATTCTTTCAGCTCTGCTTTTGGCGGTGATGACGAACCGGCTTCCAGCGTGGAGAGTGATGACCAGATTGACGCGGATATTCGCCAGCGCGCTGAAACAATCTACCATCCCGTCGGCACTTGCCGAATGGGTAGTGATGAAAAAGCGGTGGTGGATGTCCGTCTGCGGGTAAACGGTGTGAAGGGGTTGCGTGTCGCCGATGCCTCGATCATGCCACTGTTGATCAGTGGTAATACGAACGCGCCATGTATGATGATTGGCGAGCGAGCGGCACAATTCATTCTAGAGGATGCGCAATAAAGATCGGCTAGAGAAAAGCTATGATAAAAGGTGTAATGCCGGAGTTGCATGGAAGCAATTCCGGCATTTTTTTGTGTGTCTTTTAGCAAACGGTGGTGACAGAGTCGTCAACTATTCAGAGGTTCCCTAAACCCCCTTGAGCATTATTATGCCGCCGGATTGCTATACAGCTCATGCAGTTGGCCACCTTCAGCGAACAACTTCTCACGCCACAGTTTTTCCAGCCCTTTGGTGTCATGTTGATCAGGGTGGAAATCCGGCTGAATGAACTCAGGAAGGCGCGAAAGGATTTGCGATACAAACCCGTTACGACCTAGCAAAATATTCAGACCTTTAACATTATCGCTGATGTTGCCGAGCTGGCCGTCTTTGACAAGCATCCAGCTCCAGGTGATGCCCAGCATCGGCAGCAAGACGACCATCGAGGCGAGGGCTGCAGCCACGCGCTCTGTACGGCTGTTACCAATAAGCTCATATACGTCGTAGGCAACAGATTTGTGTTCCAGCTCTTCGAGCGCATGCCACTGCCATATTTTGATCATTTCAGGGTCTGCCTGGCGTACAAAATTCTCGTCTTCAAGTAGCTGCTCGGCGAGAAGCGCAGTAAAGTGCTCCATAAACGTGGTGGCGGCTAGCCGAGTGCTCGGCGGCAACTTCTCTAGTATGGCCAAGCCAATTTTGACAAACCGATCTGGCGACTGCATGTCATAGCCGTACTCGGCGAGAATCTGGTTCAGCCTGTCGTGCTCTCGTCCGTGAATGGCCTCCTGCCCCATGAAGCCCGATATGGCCGCCCGTAGAGATTCGTCCTTAACCTGACCACGAAAGTGTCTAACGGACTCCATGAAATAGCGTTCACCAGGTGGGAAAAAACCGGAGAGCATGGCAAAGAAAGTCGTTGCTGTGGCATTTCCAGCATAAAAATACTTTGGAATGGAATCCGGAAATTGAAAATTGATATGACGCGGTGGAATGCCCACCAGCGCGCCGCTGAGTTTCTTAATGCTTTTTACCGTATTAGACGAGCGCATATCGCCTCCAATCAATAATGTGATAGTTAAAGAGAAAAATGTCAGGCCATGCCCTGATGCGTTTTTTTATTTTTGCTGCTTTGCTGTTTTTTAAACATAATTTCAAGCAAGCGTTGGTAGCCTGTGGGTATCAGTCTCTGTGTGGTGTCCAGCATGACCGCGTCACCGCCTACCAAAACTCTTCGCCGGTTTTTCCGCACGCCTTTCAGGATGGTTCTAGCGGCAGCTTCGGGTGTGGTCATGGCAATTTTTTCGAACATGCTGGCAATCTCTTCTTTGTCGCCCATGTTCATGCTGCCCATGTCTCCCATGCGACTATTACGCGCGATGTTGGTCTTTACTCCACCTGGATGAACGCAAGTCGCGCTGACAAGGCCGCCCGCGATATCCAGCTCTTCACGTAATGATTCTGTAAATCCGCGAACAGCAAATTTTGCGGCGTTGTAGGCTGACTGGGTTGGAACACCGATAATGCCGAAAACGCTGGAGATATTGACGATATGGCCTTCACCTATTTTCTGGAGATGGGGAAGAAATGCCTTTGTACCGTATACGACACCCCAGAAATTGATATTCATCAGCCATTCAAAGTTTTCATAGCTCATGTTCTCGACGGTCTCACCCAGTCCCACACCGGCATTGTTCATGATGAGATTTACTTTTCCGTGTGTTGATACGGTATCTTCCGCGTATTGATAAACCGCATTTTTGTTGCTGACATCAACAACATGAGTGCTGATGTTGACGGCGTAGCCTGCCAGTAATTCGACCGTCTTCTCTAGGCTTTCTTCGCTGATATCAGAGATCGCTAAGTGGCAGCCTTCTTTTGCTAGAGCAATCGCCGTGGCTTGCCCGATGCCCGACCCGGCGCCAGTGATCGCCGCGACTTTTCCTGAAAATGATTTCATCGTTGCGCCTCTATATTGAGTGTGTTGCTCAGAAGTTTTTGGACGAGATTGCGTTTCGTTTTATGTAGGTTTGTCGTTTCGAATTTAAGGTGGCCATCATTCATTTTTCCATAACGAAGCGCCGGCAGGTCGTGAAGATAATCGTTGAGGTTTCGCCAAGGATCTTTGTTGCCTTGGCGTGGCAGGCGGTCATCAGCACGTTGAATGTAGCCAGAGCGAAGGTTGAGAAAGTTGACATCAGAGCCACACCCTTCCTCGTCGATAGGGGTCACCTTTTCTGCGCCTGTCTTGCGCATATGCTTGAGAAGCCGACAAACAAATTCGGAGGCAATATCTGCCTTGAGGGTCCAGGACGCGTTGGTATAGCCAAAGACCAGTGCCATATTAGGCACTTTTTCCAGCATTAAGCCTTTGTACATCATGGTGTTTGAGAGATTGACGTGCGTACCATCAACACGTAGCTCTGCGCCGCCCAACATTTGCAAATCCAGACCGGTAGCTGTGACGATAATATCGGCAGGTATCCAATCCCCAGATTCCAGTTTTATACCGGTTTTGGTGACATTTTTTATATGATCCGTCACCACGGAAGCCTTGCCTTCACGAAGCACCTTGAACAGATCCCCCTTGGGAACTGCGCACATTCGTTCCTCCCATGGGTTGTAGTGAGGTTGAAAATGCTTCATGTCGATATCCGGCCCCAGTTGTTTGCGAGCAGCGGCCAGCAGTAATCTGCGGATCGCTTTGGGCTTACGAATCGATAGGTTAAATACGGTTCTCTGCAGCAGGATATTGCGTGTGCGCGCCATGCGGTAAACAAGCATTTCTGGCAGTACTCGGCGCAGGTTTTTCGAGATGAGATCTTGCTCAGGGACGGAGGCAACATAAGTAGGGGAGCGCTGTAACATGGTGACATGCGCAGCGCGGTCGGTCATCGCGGGCACCAGTGTTACGGCGGTGGCGCCGCTGCCGATCACGACAACTCGCTTACCCGTATAGTCGTAGTTATCTGGCCAGTGCTGCGGGTGAATTACGTCGCCGCCAAAGCGATTGATTCCAGGAATTTTCGGTGTGTAGCCGGCGTCATAGTTATAATAACCGGTACAGTTGAGGACAAACCCAGCGGTGAAAACTTCTTCTTCACCGGTTTCCTCGTTCAACGCGGTAACCGTCCAGCGATTGAATTCGCTGCTCCAGTCCTCGGCAGTGACTTTCAGGCCAAAATGAATTTTCTTGTGGACCTGATGATGCTCAGCGGTTTCTTCGATGTAATTGCGAATAGAGGGGCCATCGGCAAGCATCTTGGTGTCTGTCCAAGGCCGAAAGTTATAGCCGAGTGTGAACATATCGGAGTCCGAACGGATGCCGGGATAGCGAAATAAATCCCAGGTGCCACCAACGCGCTTGCGTCGCTCAAGGATGCCATAGCGTAGATCTGGGCACTTGCGGCTTAGGTGACAAGCCGCACCAACGCCGGAAAGGCCCGCGCCAATGATCAGCACGTCGAGGTGTTTATGTTTCATGGTGTAAGTCTCCGATCGGTGGAGCGTATGTGATTTCCTTGCGGGTCAAGGTGCTGAAGAAAGTCCAGCACTGCTCCGGTAAAAATACTGTTGCGGTCACCCGCTACCATATGACCTGCTTGATGGATTACTCGGTACTTGGCATGTGGCACGAGGGCTAATAATTCCTGGGCTCCTGCTTCGCTGAGTACATCACTGTGATGGCCGCGGATGAGTAATATCGGTAATTTGAGTTTGCTTGCTGCAAGATTGAGTCGCGCTCGGCCGAACATGCCTTCATTTGCTTCAGGGATTACCGCATGATCAAGAAACGCAGGATCCCAGTGCCAATGGAGACGGCCATTAGCGTCCTGGCGGAGGTTTTTTCGCAAGCCCTGTGAGCTTGATGGTGCTTTTCGTGTTGGGTTATAGGCAGCCACGGCATCCTGAACCTGATCCAGAGAGTCGAAACCGTCAGGGTGGCGGCGCATGAACTCAATCACCCGGCGAACGCCTTTGGTCTCAAGCCGTGGGGCCACATCCACCAGTACCAGACCTCGACAGGGCAAGGGGGGCTCCTCCCCAAGGGTAAGCATGGCCGTCAGTCCGCCCATTGACGCTCCCACGATATAAGGTGATGTGGGAAGTGATTGGATGATGGCGCGGAGGTCTGATACCAGCGCGGTGCCGCTGTAATCCCCTTCAGGGCACCACTGGCTTTGACCATGACCGCGGGCATCAATGCAGGTAGCGCAGTACCCGGATCTGGCCAGAGCTGTTGCCGTGTGCGCCCAGGCATGACGGGTCTGTCCGCCGCCATGCAGCAAAAGCACCTGCGGTGACTTCGGGTCCCCGAACTGGGTTGCACTAAGAACCAACCCGCCGTTTCCCGGGAACTGTATATCCCTGCCAGATTCCGGTGAGTGCTTTGAATCGCTATAGGCAAGGCTTGCGAGGCTGTCGTGAGGATGCATCATTATAGGCATTTATTTATTTGGCCAAACAACCAAATATTAGCGTTTCTTCTACACAAAGAAAAGTCCTATTTGACGATATTGATGATCATTCAGCGGTGTGGCATACGGTGAGGACAGAAAAAAGCCCCCATAAAGGGGGCATGAAAGTGCGTTAGCACAAGGGGAATATATTAAAAATCTTTTACCGGCAA
>JAWWBW010000063.1:0-13892 GCA_033720775.1 Oleiphilaceae bacterium
ATAAAGCAGACTTGGCCAGCTCTTTATCGTTAAATTTTACCGCTCGGCCTACGACGGCAATATCCTGTTCGAGGCGTGCGTTAAAACATTGCTCCAGATGCGCCTTGCTCTCGAGGTATTCAAAACTCGCGGTGATCGTAGAAAAAATCGCTGACAGGGCACAGCCAAACACAAAGCTGTAAAAACACACGCGCTTTAGCAAATGTGCCCGTCCAAGATTTTTGAGAAACGCTTTGAATTTCAATCAGGCTATCCTAGAAATTTATGCCGGCCACAAAGTAACAGAAAAACATTTTACTGGCACTATTCCCAACACGCGCCAGTACTCAGAATTACGCATGTTTAAGTCTTGCCCGCACCAAACAATGCTACGCTGTTCTCTTTTAAGATTGCATCGCACCCAATTTTCATGAAGAACAACAAAGGCCTTCAAGGCGGCTTGATCCTATGCCTGCTTTTTTTAGCGCAATGGAGCTCCGCCAGCACGTTCTTAACTAACAGCATTGCAACCAGTAACCGCAGCCCGTTTATCCAGCTTTTTGAAATCGCCTCTCCAGACTTTCATCCGATGGGAATGGCGGGTGAAAATGTCGCGCGATTACAACTCGAACTTGCGAACTATCTCAGCTTCGGAAACGATCCCTCTGGCGAAGAGCTGTTTATTGATGGAGAAACCTGGATCAGCACCTTGTCTCTTGAGCACCAGATCCGCGCCAACCTGAGCATTGGCTTTCAAACCTCACTACGGGGGCACGGCGAAGGCATTGCCGACCGTTTCATCTTTCAGTTTCATGACGTGCTTGGCCTGCCTCAGAATGGGCGCACCGATGATTTCCATGATCGTTTGCTTTGGCGACTCTATGACCGTGACGATTTAAAGTTTGAGTTGGATTCGGCAACAGGTGGGATTGGTGACACGCTGATTCACTTGGCCTGGCAATCACCTGAAGGCGCACAATGGCGCTTTCATGTCGGCCTGCCGACCGGAAATTTCGAACAGCAAACCGGTAGTGAGGGTGTCGATTTAGGCCTGGCTTGGGCGAACCAAAACCCGGACTGGCTTCAGCATCGCCAATGGCTAAGAGAGTCCGCACTATCCATATGGTATGGCCTGGGTGTCGCCTGGCTAGATCACTCTCCTAAAACGGGTAACATTAATACAAACCCATGGGTTGCATCGGTACGAGGAGGCTTCGCTTGGCGCGCCTTGCAATCATGGCAACTAAAAGTGCAGCTGGACAGCCACACGCCACTGTTCGATACAAATATTAGAGAACTTGGCTGGCTACCCGTTCAAATTAGTCTCGCAAGCACGCATAATATCGGCAAAAAAACCACTCTCGAATGGGGCCTGACCGAAGATCTTCGCCCGCGAGTGACACCCGACGTTGTATTTAATCTACTGCTTAGTCAACGCTTTTAAGGCTCGGCTAAGCAACGACTTACTTTCTCACATTCAGTGTAATGAGGTACTCCATTTATGTATTCAGTGACAGCTCGTATCAAGGCACTTTTACTTTTAGCACTATGCAGCAGTACGGTTACTGCAAGCCAGTTTGATTTACGAGTCAGTGACGATGCCATTCAAGCGAATCTCGCCGTGAGCAGCATGAGCGAGGATCTGTTATTTGGCGGAGGTTATTTTTACAAGGACGAAGAAGAGGCAATCAACATTCTCGACGTAGATCTGCATGCACAAGGACGCACTGCGCTGGGCAACCTACCCTCTAACGTTAACATTGGCATGATCGCGAGCTATATGAAGGAAGATGCCTTTAAAGCCTCGGCAGTTGCCCTAGGGGGGAGAATTAACGTTAACATTCCTGAAGCTCCCGGCTTGTCTCTGGAAACATCTTTTCACTTTGCCCCGGATGTGCTCGCCTTTGGCGATTCCGATTCTATGACTCGCGCGCATGTTCAGGCTAATTACCGACTGATCCAGAGCGCGGATGTGAGTGCGGGTTACCGCCTACTTCGTGCTGGCGTGAAAGAAGCAGGCCATCGCACTTTTGAAAGCGGGCTGTTTTTGGGCTTACGCCTCAAGTTTTAGGTTTTACCATAAAACAAAAAATGGGGCTTAAAGCCCCATTTTTTTGTTTAGCCCATTACAGCAAACGCTGAGACCAGCCCCGCTTCGTCAGACAAACTTACGTAGATCCCCTCGCCACCCAACTCTTGCAAACGCTCCTGCGCGCGGCCATGCAAAATAGCAAAAGGTTGCCCGGTATCATGATGATCGAGCTCGATATCCTTCCAGGTCACACCATGAGAAAACCCCGTCCCCAGCGCTTTAGAAACGGCTTCTTTCACCGCAAATCGTTTGGCGAGAAAATCCGCAGGTTTCGATGCATCGCGATAAGCTTCCATCTCACGCTCACTCAAAATGCGCTCCGCCATACTGTCTCCGCGCTCCTCGATTGAGCGCTTAATACGCGCAACCTCAACCAGATCGGTTCCGACTCCTTTTACCAGCATACTTCTTCTCCCGTGCTAATCAGTCGTTGCGACGGCTTGATCCAGTATGCAGCGCATTTCCTGAACCGCCTGCTTAAACCCAACAAACAAAGCGCGCGCAACAATACTGTGGCCGATATTCAATTCGTTAATGCCCGGTATCGCCGCAACATCATGCGTATTGTGATAGTGCAAACCGTGTCCGGCGTTAACAATAAGATCGTGGCGCAAACCATGATCAACGCCATGTCGAATGCGCTCGAACGCTGCGCGACGCTCCTTCTCAGTCTTCGCTTCTGCATAGTGCCCAGTGTGCAATTCTATGGCAGGTGCACCACAACGTACGGCAGCATCAATTTGATCCGGATCTGGATCAATAAAAAGCGAGACTTCAATTCCGGCCTCGGCCAACGCCGTGCACGCATCCAGTACGCGACCTTCTTGCCCAGCGACATCGAGGCCGCCTTCCGTCGTCAACTCTTCCCGCTTCTCAGGCACCAAACAACAATGCTCAGGTTTTATGTCCAGCGCAAAATCTATCATGGCATCCGTAACTGCCATTTCAAGATTCATCCGCGTTTGCAGGGTCTCCTTGAGCACTCTGACATCTCTGTCTTGAATATGCCGTCGATCTTCTCTTGGATGAATGGTAATACCATCTGCTCCCGCTTCTTCAGCCAGCATTGCAGCATAAACCGGATCGGGATAAGTTGTGCCCCGCGCCTGACGCAAGGTCGCTATGTGGTCGACATTAACGCCTAACAACACTCGTCTAAACATCATAAATCTCCTGTCACTCACGTCCCTTGGTTCAGTTTTTACTCGGTGCAAAAAACGCACGGCTCTTTAATTCTCGACCATGTAGCGCCTGATCAATCAGCTGGCGCATCAAGATCTTTGCTTCTCTTTTAGCCACCCCTTCCAGCTCATAATAATCCTGCTGCAAGGCACCCAGCTGCAGCAGGGTATCGCCCATGATGCCCGAACCTTGCCGCGATAATTCAAACTGACCTTCACTGGTATAAGCGTAGCGTAGATGCGGCAAGATGAGGGCGCCACTGGCATCTTGTTCAAACCCGGGAGCAATGCCCAGCTCACGAAGCAGCCGCACCTCGAAGCACCGCAACTGGCTTTCGGCATCTTCGCACTGCAAGCCTGCGAGGGTTTCTGCGTACCATGCAAACACCGAGGGCATGGCTTCCCCCTCCGGCGCTAATCGCAGCAGAAGTTCATTGACATAATACAGACAGAACAGACGCTTGCCCTGCAACGTCAATGCAGACGACGCTGCCTCACAGCGGGTCAAGGTATACAGTCCGGATTTACCGGTAAAAGCAAGCAGCAAGGGCTGCAATGGTTGAAGCAGTGCTGCCTTATTCTGACGTGAGCTTAACGCACCCTTGGCGACACAACTCAGGCGGCCATTGTTGAGCGTAAACACATCGAGCAATAAGCTGGATTCGAGATACTGACGCCGGTGGAGCACATAGGCTGGCTGAATCGCAAGCTCCATCACCCGGGTTATTCGTCGCGGTATCCAAGACTGCGCAGGGCGCGCTCATCATCGGACCAGCCACTTTTCACCTTTACCCAAAGGTTGAGCATGACCTTGGTGTCGAACATGCGCTCCATATCTTTTCGCGCATCACGACCGATTATTTTGATTTGCTCGCCTTTATCACCGATCACGATCTTTTTCTGGCCCGATCGTTCAACCAGGATAAGTGCGCTTATATGCAGAGTTTTGCCATCATGCTTGAACTCTTCAATTTCGACCGTTACTGAATACGGCAGTTCTTCACCCAGCTGGCGCATGATTTTTTCTCGCACCAGCTCGGCAGCGAGAAAACGCTGACTACGATCCGTAATCTGATCTTCAGGATAAAAATGCATACTTTGCGGCAGATGCTTTGCCACCAGCGCCTCGAGCTCTTCGACGTTGTGCCCCTGTTTGGCCGAGACCGGAATCAAATCTGCGAACTCATGCTTATCTGCCAGCGTCCGCAGATGCGGAAGCAGGCTGCCTTTATCATTGCTGCGATCAACCTTGTTAATAGCAAGTATGACCGGCGCTTTCGCCTGTTTAACCTTGCTTAGCACCATCTCATCTTCGTCAGTCCAGCGCGTGCGATCGACCAGAAAAATCACCACATCCACATCCTGCAAAGAGCTGGAGGCTGCTTTATTCATGTAGCGATTTATCGCTTTGTGCTCTTTCAGGTGGAGACCGGGTGTATCGACGTAAACAACCTGCATGTCACCTTCAGTTTTGATACCCAGAATCTGATGGCGCGTGGTCTGCGGGCGGCGTGATGTGATACTTAACTTTTGACCTAATATCCGATTCAGCAACGTCGACTTACCGACATTTGGGCGGCCAACAATCGCAACAAAACCACAGCGCGTTTCACCATTACCAGCGAGCATTTTATCAATATCGCTCATAACTATTTTTCACCCAGTATTTCAAGCGCCTTTTTAGCCGCCTGTTGCTCTGCATATCGGCGAGATGAGCCTACGCCTTCGGTTTTTACTTCCATCGATTCCACGTCACAAATCACTGAAAATGTCTGGTCATGCGCCTCACCACTGACATCCAGCACTTCATATACGGGCAAAGGCTTTTTCATCGACTGGAGGTACTCCTGCAAGCGTGTCTTCGGATCTTTTTCCGTATCGCTCAAGGTTAATTTATCGAGCCGTTCCTGATACCACTTGAGCACAACCTGCCGACAGGTATCGTGATCGCTATCCAGATAGATCGCGCCTATAAGCGACTCAACCGCATCGGCCAAAATTGAATCCCGGCGAAATCCGCCACTTTTTAACTCTCCAGCCCCCAGGTTGAGATGGTCTCCTAACTCAAAGGCCTTTCCAAATTTCGCCAGCGTGACTCCCTTGACCAACAAGGCTCTTAAACGGCTCAGCTGGCCCTCTTTAGCAGTGGGAAACTTGTGAAACAGGTGCTCGGCAATAATAAAACTAAGAATGGCGTCACCCAGGAATTCCAGACGCTCGTTGTTGGCGCCCTTGTAACTGCGGTGCGTCAGCGCCAGATCCATCAATTTAGGATCATTAAAAGTGTAACCGAGTCGGCGCTCAAGACGGCTGGGTGTTCGGTCTGGCAATGCTTAATCCTGTCGCGAAAAGAGAGAGTGCGCTCAAACTATAGAGCCGAGCGCGGTATATCGGCGCGCATTATAAGCGCTTTTCGAACGTTTTCTGAAACTTCATTACTGCATCAATGTTTCTGTATATGGGTACACGCACTTCGTAATTTACTTCAATTGCCAGAAACTCATCCGTCAGATCGAAAATGACATTTTCCCCGGTATTAAAACTACGAACATTATTGGTTTGCAAACGGGTGTTAAAGCGGCGTTCTATCTCGCGAAGAGAGAGGTTCTCAAGCCCATCTTCGTTTTCGAATGACTCGACGACGCCCTCAATCTGCCAATGCTCGTAATAGGCGGGATACAATTTAAAGGCAACCGTTAGTATCACGGCAGCCATTGCCAGAAAAATCAGCATAAACAGAGCGGAGACACCGCGCTGACCATGTCGTAAGCGGATATTTGTACTGTGCATATCGTCAACCTGTCTAAGGGATAATTCCTTTAAGCCTAGACGCCACGCTACGATTACTCAATGCCACCTACACGTGAGAAGCTGGGCAAGGAAGTCAGCGACTTCCACTGCATCCAGATCGCAAACGCCTTGCCGACTACCAGCTCATCCGGCACGAATCCCCAAAAGCGACTGTCTTTACTATTGTCGCGATTATCTCCCATCACAAAATAGGCATTTTCAGGGACCGTCCAAACGCCTTCGGCGCCCTTGTTGGCAATCTTCTGATGTTCGTAAATTCTGTGGGTAATACTTCCAAGCTGTTCCTCAAATAGCTTGTGTGGCGGCAGGTGCGCAAGAAAACGTTCTGGCACTTCTTCGCCATTGATCTTGAGCACTTTGTCGCGATACTCGATTGTATCGCCAGGCACACCGACGACCCGTTTGATGTAGTTTGTTTTTCCATCTTCGGGATATTTAAACACCATGATGTCGCCACGCTGCGGATCGTCGATCTCTACAAACTTGGTACCCGCTACCGGCAAACGCAACCCATAACTGAATTTGTTGACCAAAATAAAATCGCCGACTTCGAGGGTGGGCAACATTGATCCTGAAGGGATTTGAAAGGGCTCGATCAGAAAAGAACGTAACACAAGCACGATGGCCAGCACAGGAAAAAACGAGCGAGAGGTTTCAACCAGCCAAGGCTCTGCTGGCACATCTTCTTCGCTGCGCTGTGCACTCATTGCCGCCAAGCGCTTTGGCTTCCATAGCACCACATCTGCCAGCCAGATCAGACCCGTTACAAAGGTGCTAATCACCAACACCAGTGGAAAATCAATATCCATGTTTGCCTCAAGACTTATTCTTCAATACGACTCGCACGTACTGTTTTATTTATCTACTTTCAGCACAGCCAGGAAAGCTTCTTGTGGAATTTCCACACTGCCCACCTGCTTCATGCGCTTCTTCCCTTCTTTCTGCTTTTGCAGCAGCTTTTTCTTACGGCTCACATCACCACCATAACACTTGGCGGTCACGTTTTTACGCAGAGCTTTCACCGTCTGGCGCGATACAATCTGCCCTCCGATCGCCGCCTGTATGGCCACATCAAACATCTGCCGGGGGATCAGCTCTTTCATCTTTTCGGTGAGTAAGCGCCCCTTACCCTGCGCGTTATCTTTATGAATGATCAGGGCCAGCGCATCTACCTTGTCGCCATTGATCATCATATCCAACTTAACCAGACGAGACGGTTCAAAGCGCACAAACTGGTAATCCAGAGAGGCAAAACCGCGACTCACCGACTTGATGCGGTCAAAGAAATCGAGCACGACTTCAGCCATTGGCAGTTCGTACTTCAGCTGCACTTGCCCGCCGAGGAATTGCATATCCCTTTGTACACCGCGCTTTTCGACACAGAGACTGATTACATTCCCTAGATAGTCCTGCGGCACCAGAATGTTTGCCTCAACAATAGGTTCACGCATTTCTTCAATCGCACCCGGGTCAGGCAAGCGAGACGGATTGTCCACGGTAATGGTCTCTCCATTACGCATGACCACCTCGTATACCACCGTTGGCGCAGTCGTCAGCAGGTCCAGATCGTATTCCCGCTCCAGTCGCTCCTGAATAATCTCCATATGGAGCATGCCCAAAAAGCCGCAACGGAAGCCAAAGCCTAGCGCATCGGATGTTTCTGGCTCATAGTGCAAGGATGCGTCATTGAGCGTGAGCTTTTCCAAGGCCTCTCTGAACGCCTCGTAGTCATCGGAGCTCACCGGAAACAGCGCCGCATATACCTGCGGTTTTACCTTCTTAAAACCGGGCAGTTGCGCCACATCTTGCGTTTTAGCATGAGTGATGGTGTCACCCACAGGGGCCCCGTGGATATCTTTGATACCTGCGACGACAAAACCCACTTCGCCAGCCCTAAGCACACCTGTCTCATGGCGCTTCGGCGTAAAGACACCAACAGAATCAACCTGCTCAATTTTACCCGTCGATTTGATGAATACCTTGTCGCCTTTGCGCAGAGTACCGTGCATCACTCGCACCAGCGACACAACGCCCAGATAATTATCAAACCAAGAATCTATGATCAGCGCCTGCAAGGGACCATCGACGTCGCCTTCTGGCGGAGGAATAACTTTAATCAGCGCTTCGAGCACATCTTCTACGCCCATACCGCTTTTGGCACTGCATGGCACGGCGTCCGTGGCATCAATACCGATGATGTCTTCGATCTCCTGCTTTACACGCTCTGGCTCGGCTTGCGGCAAATCCATCTTGTTGAGAATCGGCAACACCTCTAGCCCCATCTCAATGGCTGTATAGCAGTTAGCCACCGATTGCGCTTCTACGCCCTGCCCGGCATCCACCACCAGCAAAGCGCCTTCACAAGCGGCCAGCGAGCGAGAAACTTCATAGGAAAAATCTACGTGCCCGGGAGTGTCGATAAAGTTCAGCTGATAGGTTTCACCATCTTTACAGGTGTAATTGAGCGTCACGCTTTGCGCTTTGATTGTAATACCACGCTCACGCTCGATATCCATGGAATCCAGCACCTGCTCGGCCATTTCGCGATCAGTCAAGCCGCCACAAACCTGAATAAAACGATCGGCCAAGGTGGACTTGCCGTGATCAATGTGGGCAATAATGGAAAAGTTACGAATATGCTTCAGACTACTCACAGACTATGGTCACTCAACAGGAAACTTCGGGGACGCGAGCGCAGGTGTCTCTGCCACCGGCCATACGCCAAAGGCGAGCATTTTAAAGTATTTGAGCCGGCTTTGCGAAGAAAACTACGGTGTAGCGGAAAGCTGCCCCTGCTGAAACCTGTCGACAAAACCTGCCAAAAGATCTCGCCCATTGAACTGGCCGTCGAGCACCGAGATAAAGGTATAAACGCCAACCAGTTTACGGTTCAAAAAGACAAACTCTTTGGGCGGTATTTTGAAGTAGCGACTAATGGCCGAGACGGCAGCACGCTTTGCGATACGCGACGGCAGATCGCTTGCTCGCCAGCAGTATTCGCCTTGGGCATTGAAGGCTTGCGGACCGGCGTCGGGCTGCTCTTTTGCCAACGGCTCAAGCACTGCAATACACACCTGACCAAACTCCTTGAGCACACTTTCCGGCCAATCGCATTGCATAAAACGCAATGCAACACCACCGTCTATCACTCCTTGCAAATCGTTCTGATACGCCGCCGCAATCATGCTGCAAACGGGATGTATGAATGATTCGGGGTATTTCTGCACTGCGCCAAAATCCAGCAATACAATCTGGTCATGACCACCATCTTCATCGATGCGAATACGGTAGTTGCCAAAATTGGGATCGGTCTGAATTTCGTGCCAAACAAACAGCTCATTCAAAAACAACTCTAACGCCGATTTGGCCAAACGGTTTCGACGTTCCTGCGACAGACTCGCAATCCGTGTGCTCGACAGCTGCTCGCCAGGTTCATAGCGGGTTGCAATCACGTGTGCAGTAGAATAGCGATCATAAATCACTGGCACGATGTAGCGCGGATCGTCCGCCAGCATCTCGGCGAAATGTGCTGTCGTTTGCGCTTCAAGCACGTAATCGACTTCACGATGCATCATCACCCGAACTTCTTCTAGCCAGTCATCAAACGCGGGCCCCATACTCACCAGGCGCGCCAATTTTAGTATTTGAGCAACCGCATCAAGATCGGCGTCGACGGCCTGCGCCACCCCCGGATACTGCACTTTCAGACAAATCAACTCATCATTGCTTTTAATACGAGCCCGATGCACCTGCCCCAATGACGCCGTACCAATAGGCTCTTCTTCCACTTCGAGCTCTGCCATGCGCGCCGCACCCAGCTGCTCATACAGAATGCCACGAATCACAGGCCATTCGAGTGCGACGGTGTTGTCTTCGAGGGTATGTAAAGCTTCAGTAACTTCGACAGGAAGGAAGTGCTCGCCGTAAAGCGCCATTACCTGACCAATCTTCACCACACTACCTTTGAGCTTGCCCAGCTCGTCCACCAAATAACGCGCCTGACGTGACAGTGCCTGACTGCGTCGCTCGGCACGCTTTTCTTTGGATGAAAACAGCGAGGCCGTCATTTCCCCAGCCATACGCGTGCCAGCCATTAAGCCGGCGCGAGTAAGACTTAAGCGCCGCTCAAAACTGCCGGTTTTAATTTGCTTGAGCGGGTTGCTGGCACTACGTTTTGATGCACTCATTGCCGTTCGCCGGTACTACCCGACCTGCTCTCCTTTCGCCTGCTTGTCGGCGTGATAGGAAGACCTCACCATGGGCCCACTTGCGACATGCTTGAAGCCCAATTCTTTGGCTAGCACGGCCAAGTCGTCAAATTCCTGAGGTGTTACAAAGCGCTCCACCGCCAAATGATCGCGACTGGGCTGCAAATACTGCCCCAACGTAAGCATATCTACATCGTGCGCCCGCAGATCACGCATCACCTGCTCTACTTCTTCGAGGGTTTCACCAATGCCGAGCATCAAACCTGACTTGGTCAGTACATCAGGCGCAACCGCTTTATAACGTTGAAGAAGATCGAGAGACCACTCGTAGTCAGATCCGGGGCGTACCTTTTTATACAGCGACGGAACCGTTTCAAGATTATGATTGAATACATCCGGCGGCGTTTGCTGCAATATCTCGACAGCCACATCCATACGCCCGCGAAAATCAGGCACTAATACTTCTATCTCGATGTTAGACGCACGCTCTCGTGTTTCACGAATGCAGTCGGCGAAATGCTGGGCGCCACCATCGCGCAGATCATCCCGATCTACTGAAGTAATTACCACATAACGCAAACCCATATCGGCGATGGCTTCGGCCAGCTCTCGGGGTTCATCCTGGCTCAATGGCTTCGGGCGGCCATGTGCCACATCGCAGAAGGGGCAGCGACGGGTACAGATATCACCCATGATCATAAAGGTGGCCGTACCACCACCAAAACACTCGCCGAGATTCGGGCACGACGCCTCTTCACACACCGTGTGTAGGCCATGCTTGCGTAACTTGCGTTTTACTTCATCTATTTTGGGCGTAGCGGGAACGCGCACACGAATCCAATCTGGCTTGCGTGGCATTTTTTCAGTCGGAATCACCTTAATGGGAATACGCGCGACCTTTTCGGCGCCTCGCAACTTTTCACCAGTCTTTACAGAAGGAATGCGCTTTTTACCTGCAGATGGCTCTTTGCCAGTTTCTGTGCTCATGGGGATTCGGTGTACTCCATCAATAATTCCTGGTAGCCAAACAACTGCTGAATGGTCGCTACCAGACGACCAGCCACCTGCTCCAGCGAAACATCATCACTTAAGTCCGCCAACTGAACCATATTCAAACCGGCATGGCCACAGGGATTTATTCTTGAAAAGGGCTCCAGATCCATCTCTACGTTGAGACTCAGTCCATGAAAGGAACGACCTTTGCGGATGCGCAAACCCAACGAGGCGATTTTCGCACCATCAACATAAACGCCCGGCGCATCCTGCCGCGCCTCGGCACTCAAGCCGTAGTGATCAAGGGTAGCAATAATGGCCTGTTCGATACGCGATACCAGCTCGCGTGGACCGATGCCTAGACGGGCAATATCGAGCAAAAAATAAACGACCAACTGCCCAGGACCATGGTAGGTAACCTGACCACCGCGATCCACCTGTACAACCGGTATATCGCCCGGAGCCAGCAAGTGCTCCGGCTTACCAGCTTGCCCCTGTGTAAACACGGGGAAATGCTGTAAAAACCAGAGTTGATCAGGGGTATCGGCGCTGCGTGTATCGGTAAAGGTTTGCATCGCGCGCCAGATGGGCTCGTATTCTTTTAGCCCATCAAGCATCTTGACCTGTAATTCACGCAAACCCAACTCAACATTCTGAGGTGTATTGCCACCGTCGTTTGCGCCGCGGACATGACCACTAGATGCTGAATCCGCCATCGTTACACCACCATTCGTTCCAAAATCAGATAACCATTTTGACGCGCTTGCTGGCCATCAAAGTCTGATGCAAGGTTGCCAACTGCTCTTTACCCGTCGCCCTGATACTAAACCTTACTGATACAAACGTGCCATTGCGACTCGCATTGAGCGATACGGTGCTTTCGTCAAAATCGGGCGCCACTTTTCTGACCATTGAGACCACCAGCCCCTGAAAGTCATCGCCATTATCACCAATCACCTTGATGGGATAGTCACAGGGGAACTCGATCTTGGGTGCTTCGGGTTGAGACATCACTCCCTCCTCCCCACTAGGCAAACAATCCAACAAAGAAGAGTTTAATCATATCCCAAATGCGTTTGAAAAATCCGCCTTCAGGCACGGCATCCAGAGCCACCAAGGGTTCATCAACAACCAGTTCGTCACCCAGCTTCACCTGTAAGCGGCCGAATTCCTGCCCCGGCTCAACGGGCGCTTTAATCACTGGATCCACGCTCAACTCTGCCACCAGATCATTCTTTTGGCCACGAGGAATCGTGACAACCACCTTGTCAGCCAGACCCAACTGGAAGCTATCAAACGCGCCACCCCAAACACGACTTTCGCTGAGGGACTCACCCGCCTGGTAGAGATCATAGGTTTGATAGTAGCGGAAACCGTAATTGAGCAACTTTTGCGTTTCTTTGGCGCGCGCATCTTCGCTCTTGGTACCCATCACCACCGAAATCAAACGCATATCGTCGCGCTTGGCCGAGGCAACCAGGCAATAGCCGGCCTCTTCGGTGTGACCCGTTTTCAGACCATCTACTGATTTGTCTCGCCACAACAGGCGATTACGGTTAGGTTGCCGGATATTGTTGTAAGTGAAGTACTTTTCGGCGTACAGCGAATACTGCTCAGGAAAATCCTTGATAATGGCCAGCGCCAGCAAGGCCAGATCTTTCGCCGAAGAATAGTGCCCTTCGTCGGGCAATCCGGTGGCATTTTTGAATTGCGAATTAACCATACCCAAAAGCTGTGCCTGCTGATTCATGATATCTGCGAAGGCATCTTCACTGCCCGCCACATATTCGGCCAGAGCGATACTCGCATCATTACCCGACTGGATAATCACCCCTTTCAGCAAGTCTTCGAGCAGTACTTTTGTACCCTCTTTAATAAACATTTTAGAGCCGCCCGTTTTCCAGGCCTTGACGCTTATCGGCACCTCGTCAAACAAATTGATGCGCCCCTGAGCCACCTCTTTTTCGACAATATACGCAGTCATCATTTTGGTCAGGCTTGCCGGTGGCAACTGCAGATCTGCATTATGCTCAACAATGATTTCGCCACTATTGGCATCCATCAGAATATAGGAATTGGCTGACACCTGAGGGGGCGAAGGAATGAGCGCTGGATCAGCCGAGGCGAAGCTCAACAGAGCGCCGACAAGCCAGAATATCATCACGCTGGTTAGCTTTTTCATGGACATGCGAATCCCGATAATCATTAGATTGGGTAAAAAGAGTTGGAACGCCGGCAGACCATGCATGGCGATGCCGGCAAAAAGACGGGGGCAAGTTTACCTGATTTGACCAGAACAGTGCCAGCGCCAGAGGGCCTCGACACCATGAAATCTCTAGCGATGTCGAGCTTGTAATGAACGGGTAATAATCAAAGGTTTACCGATACCCGCCTGATCCAGCCTGAGCCGCACGCGCTCCGCTTCTTGCTGACTACTGAACGGTCCAACACGAACCCGAAAGATTTCCCCATCATGATGGGGAGCACGCCCAACAAACACCGGATGGGATTGCACGACCGACTGAACACGCTTTTGCATCGCCAGAGCTGACGCTTCACGACCAAAGGCGCCAACCTGCACGAATGGCGCCAGCTTGTTAACCTGACCAACACTATCTCCGGCACTTG
>JAWWBW010000064.1:0-13653 GCA_033720775.1 Oleiphilaceae bacterium
CCCGGCCGTACAAATCAAACAGCAAGCGTTCGAAGTTGCTCGAAACCATAATATCCATGCTGGGAGAAAGCGTATGATGCAGGGGCTCCATCTCGTAATGGTTTTTACTGATAAAGCGATGCAGTATGTCATTGCGGTTTGTCGCAACAACCAGCTGACTGATTGGCAAGCCCATATTGCGCGCCAGATAACCCGCGAAGATGTCGCCAAAATTCCCTGTTGGCACAGAAAAAGCCATGGAGCGGTGTGGACCACCCAGCGCCAGCGAAGCACTGAAATAATAAACGATCTGCGCCATAATGCGCGCCCAGTTAATCGAGTTAACCGCGACCAGACGCGTACCTTCTAAAAAGCCCTGATCACCAAAACTGGATTTAACCATATGCTGGCAATCATCAAAGTTTCCTTCAATTGCCAGATTGAATACGTTATCGGAAATAACCGATGTCATCTGCTTGCGCTGCACATCAGACACACGCTGATGTGGGTGCAGAATGAAGATGTCCACATTATCACAATGACGACAACCCTCTATGGCAGCGGAACCCGTATCGCCCGAGGTCGCCCCCATAATGACGACACGTTCGTTACGTCGCTTCAGCACGTAATCCAGCAAACGACCAAGTAATTGCAATGCAAAGTCTTTGAATGCCAGCGTAGGCCCTCTGAAAAGCTCTAACACCCATTCGTTACTGTCCAGCTGAACCAGAGGCGCCACGGCCTGATGATCAAACCCTTGATAGGTTTCTTCAACCATCTCCCTGAAATCATCTTCGGGAATCGCTCCTTCAACGAAGGGGTACATGACATTGAATGCCAATTGCGCGTAGGGTAAACCCGCCCACGAAGCGATTTCCTCATGGGTAAAGCGCGGCAACACTTCAGGTACATATAGCCCCCCATCGCTAGCCAAACCGGTGAGCAGGACATCTTCAAATCCAAGTGCGGGCGCTTTGCCGCGGGTACTGATATATTTCACGTGATTATTTCCGCAATTATCTGTTCTCGTATCCGGCTGACACCGAATCAATTCAAATGGTCGACACGGATGCGTACGACAGATCCAACAATGGTCTCTAGCGCTTCGATTTGCGCAATGGCCGTATTGATTTGTCGCTCTTTCACTTCGTGCGTCAGCATTACCAACGGAATGGTATCGCCTTCGCGCTCGCTCTCTTTCTGCATGACCGACTCAATATTGATGCCCAGATCACTCATAATCGAGGCCACTTTAGCCAGGACACCGGGGTGATCCTCCGCTGTCATGCGCAAGTAATAAGCGCTGGTCACATCTTCAATATCCAGCACAGGCATGGGTTTGATCTGCTCTGGGCGGAAGCCAAGGAATGGAACTGCTTTGCCTTCTTTGGCTTGAACAAACCGCGCCACGTCAACCATGTCGGCGATGACCGCTGACGCCGTTGCCTCAGAGCCGGCTCCAGCACCATAATAAAGCGTTTGCCCAACCGCATCGCCGTCAACCAGTACAGCATTCATCACGCCATCAACCTTTGCCAGCATCTGGTTTTTAGGAATTAACGTAGGATGCACGCGCAGTTCTATGCCTTCGGGATGTAAACGCGTGATGCCCAGATGTTTAATGCGATAGCCCAATTCGTCTGCGTGGTTAACGTCTACCGTGGAAAGTGTACTGATGCCCTCGGTATATGCCTTCTCAAACTGCAGTGGTACACCAAATGCCGCAGAAGCCAGAATGGTCAGTTTGTGTGCCGCATCGATACCTTCTACGTCAAACGTAGGATCTGCTTCGGCGTAGCCAAGATCCTGTGCCTCAGCCAATACACCAGCAAATTCACGGCCTTTGTCTTTCATCTCGGTGAGAATAAAATTGCCCGTGCCATTAATAATGCCCGCAAGCCAATTAATACGGTTGGCGACCAAACCCTCACGAATGGCCTTTATAATCGGGATACCGCCAGCAACACCGGCTTCGTACGCGACGATAACGTCGTGCGCCTTGGCCAACTCGAATATTTCGTTACCATGTTCGGCGATCAGAGCCTTGTTTGCAGTGACGACATGCTTTCCGTTTTTTATGGCCGCGACCACCAACTCTTTCGCCAGCTCATAACCACCAATAAGTTCCAGCACCACATCAATTTCTGGGTTATTTACCAGGTCCATGAGATTGGTGGTAAATTCAATGCCAGTCAGATCACAGTTGTCGCGCATGCGACGAGAGGCCACCTGTACGATTTCAATTCCACATCCTGCACGCGCCGCAATTTCATGCTGATTACGGCGGACTACATTCACCACACCACTGGCAACGGTTCCCAGACCGCATATGCCAACTTTCAGGGACGCCAAGGGACTCACCTCTCGTTTCTGATTTGTTATTGGACCCTCTAGCGGGGCCAAGGATATTTAGCGGCGCATAGTATACCCTTTCGATCAAGAAAAAAAACGAAACAACGCGCCTTTTAAGATGCCAACGAAGGTGCTAGGCTTGGCTGCAAACCTATTCCTATAAACACAAATGGAACGTGAGATCACGCCTGCTTTTTATGAACAAGAAACTTGCTTTTGGCGCTCTAATAACGACATCGATATTTTTGACTGCTTGTAGCGGCCCCTTTGCCGACTACACCAACCACGATTTGCGCTCAGAATACAGAAAGTGCAACTACGATCGCCTTTCACCAGCAGGCGCGCAACGCTGCAATAACATCAAGAAAGAATGTGAGACCCGATTTAAAGATACAGGTTTTCGCTGCTAACACTTCAACTTATCCTGCTGCGCAGCCACTCTGGAAACACCGCAAAAATAATGGCGGCCTTACACGACAGGCCGCCACAATCGGTCATAACAAACCCAAGCCTTTTGCCAAACGCTCAGCAGGCATATAACCCGGTATGAGGGTGCCATCCTCAAGAAAGATGGCCGGCGTACCAGAAACTCCCATCTGCTGCCCCAATTCGAACTGGGCCGCGACGGGATTTTCGCAATTGAGTTCAGGAATGCGCTTACCCGCTTTGGCGTCAGTCATAGCCTGAAGCTTATCGTCAGCACACCAGGCGGAGACAATCTTCTTGTAAGAACCACTTCCAAGTCCTGCACGAGGATAAGCCAGATAGCTTACTTCAATTCCCAACTCATTCATTCGAGGAACTTCATTGTGGAGCTTGCGACAGTATCCGCAATCAATATCTGTAAACACAGCGATGCGCGCTTTGGTTTTACCCTTAGCAGGGAAGGTTATTTTTTCACTCGTTGGTATCGCCGCTAGCTGCTCTGATCGCAACTGCTCGCGACGCTCTTCGGTCAGGTTAACCAGTTGCCCCCCTCCCGTTCCATACAATTCACCTGCGATAAAATAACTACCATCGCTATTCGTAAACAGGACCTGATTATTATTAGATTCGAGACGATAGACGCCATCTATTTCGCTTTTTTCAACGGCAGTGATTTCGAGGCTTGGTATCGCCTTGGCCAGACTAGCCCTGATTTCTTTTTCTCCTGCCTGCACCTGCGCAACACTGACGGCCAGCAGAGCAAAAGCGATTTTATAAACCCGTTGCATGGTAATTCCTCAACTATTTTAGACACAGCCGGAAATGCCCCGGCGGAGATACGACACGCTAACCCGCTTTAAGTTCAACCGCAAGCTTTGCGCTCCCCCTAAGCTCTGGGATGATGCCTGTGATGCAAGTCATCGAGACGCTGTTGCGCAATGTGCGTGTAAATTTGCGTGGTAGACAAATTCGAGTGCCCCAACAGCAATTGCACCACGCGCAAATCCGCACCATTGTTCAATAAATGCGTAGCAAAAGCGTGTCGAAGTGTATGGGGAGAGATTGCTGCCGTTATACCAGCTCTTAGTGCGTAGTGTTTTACACGATGCCAAAATGTCTGGCGCGTCATCTGCTGCCCCCTGCGACTAGGGAACAACGCACTGCACTCAGCGCCCCCCAATAATAGCGCACGAGACCGCTTCAAATAATTTTCCAACCAATCCAGAGTAACCTCACCCATTGGCACCAATCGCTCCTTGTTACCTTTACCAAACAGACGAACCAACCCTTGCTCCATACTTAACTGCTCAAAACGAAGACTCACCAATTCGGTGACTCGTAAACCGGAACCATACATCAACTCCAGCATTGCGCGGTCACGCAACTCGAGCACATCCTCGGTATCGGGAGCGTCCAGCAAAGCTGTGACATCTTCTTCAGTTAAATACTTGGGTAATAAGCGGGGGAGTTTGGGACTCGCAACATTCAACGTCGGATCAGCAGCAATATTTTTTTGACGCAACTGGTAACGATAGAAACGGCGCAAACACGACAAGCTGCGCGCCGTAGAGCTTGGCTTTGCGCCCTCTCGAAGGCGGTGCGACAGATATTCCAGCAAGCAATCGCGTGAAGCCTGCAATAGATCTGACTGATTACGCTCACCCAGCCAGTGCGCGAAACGCTCTAAATCATGACGATAGGAACTAAGTGTATTCTCGCTAAGCGCATGCTCCAGCCATAGCATGTCGATAAACTCTGCGATTACCCGCTGGTTTTCAGGCGCCAAATCAACGCTAGCCATCAATCTCTCGCACAACGAAAAAAGGCAGCCCGATTACGAGCTGCCTTTAATAAATCCAAGCGTATTGCTTATGCTTAGTTCAGCTTTTCCTTGATGCGGGCAGCCTTACCACTCAGCTCACGCAGATAGTAAAGCTTGGCTTGACGCACATCACCACGACGCTTAACAGTAATGCTATCAACCAGCTTACTATGAGTCTGGAATGTACGCTCAACACCAACACCGTAAGAAATTTTGCGAACGGTAAAGGAGGAGTTAAGGCCACGGTTACGCTTGGCAATCACTACACCTTCGTACGCCTGCAGACGCTCACGGTTACCCTCTTTTACCTTCACCTGTACTACAACGGTGTCACCCGGACCAAATTCGGGGATATCCGCGGTCATTTGCTCAGCTTCAAGTGCGCTGATGATGTTGTTCTTGCTGCTCATGTTTCACTCCCAAAATTGCGCTGATCAGGTTATCACAACCTTATCTAGCGATTCACTTCGTCAATATAATCCTGTAACAAGCTCTGCTGCTCAGCAGTTAACTCGCAATTCTCCAACAGGTCAGGTCGCCGCTCCCACGTTCGCCCCAACGACTGCTTTAATCTCCACTGCCTGATGCGCTCATGGTCTCCAGACAATAAAACTTCGGGCACCCTTCGCCCCTCATACTCTTCAGGCCGCGTGTAATGTGGACTATCAAGTAAGCCCGAAGCGAATGAATCCTCATCAGCTGACGCCTCGTGCCCGAGCACCCCCGGAATCCAGCGTGCAACAGCGTCGATTAAGACCAATGCAGGCAATTCGCCGCCACTTAGCACATAGTCGCCGATCGACACTTCCTCATCGACCATTTCTTCGACAAGGCGCTCGTCGACACCTTCATAACGCCCCGCGAGCAATATCAGTGACGACTCCTGCACCAACTCATTGATCAAGCGCTGCGACAGCAACTTGCCCTGAGGCGAGAGATATACCACTTTGGTGCCCGCTGGCGCCTGCTTCTTTGCGTGCTCGAGAGCAGCCTTTAACGGCGCCACTTTCATCAACATTCCCGGACCACCACCATAAGGCCTGTCGTCCACTGTGCGATGCCGATCTTGCGTAAAGTCGCGAGGGTTAAAACAATCCAGCTGTATTGAGTCACGCTGGATTGCACGCCCTAAAACACCAAATTCGCTTGCCATCCGGAACATCTCCGGAAACAAACTGACCACACCAAACCACACGGCGCAGCCTTAAAACTCTGGGTCCCACTCGACCGTAATCTCGCGACGGTCGAGGTCGACACTTTTAATCACCTGATCTGGCAAATAGGGAACCAATCGCTCCCTACCATCAATACTTCCTTTGCATTTTCGCACCACCAGCACATCGTTAGAGCCAGTCTCAATCAGGTGACTAACACTCCCTAGCAATGTGCCATCAATGTGACGCACGAAAAGCCCTTCGAGCTGGCGCCAGTAGTATTCCCCGGCTTCGAGCTCCGGCAAGGTATCAACCGGTATGCTGATCAGGAAATCAGCATACTCCCTTGCCTGTTCTCTATCGTTCACTCCTTCGAGCTGAGCAATTACTCCGTTTCCGTGAGTTTTGCAATTGAGCACGTGAACAGTGCGACTAACACCACCGCGCTCTATGAGCCATTGCGAGTAACGACAGATGTTTTCTTTTGGCTGCATGTAAGAAAACACTTTCACCCAGCCTTTCACACCATAAACAGATGTGATTTTACCCATCACCGCGTATTCTTTACTTGCCGTCATGGGCTCTCCTGCTTAACGCTCTGCATGCCCTTAAGGACATCCAGCTTATGCAGCTGCTTTAGCGGCTTCTTTAAGCAAGCTCTTTACGCGATCAGAAGTCTTGGCACCCTTACCCAGCCAGTAATCAACACGCTCGGCATCCACACGCAGACGCTCTTCCTGGCCTCGGGCAATGGGGTTGAAAAAGCCCACACGCTCGATGTAGCGACCATCGCGAGCACAACGGCTATCAGTAACAGTTAGGTGATAAAAAGGGCGTTTTTTGGAGCCACCACGTGACAAACGGATAGTAACCATGTTCGTTTTGTAATCCTGATTCAGTTAAACCACGCACACCCGCAAGCCTTGCGACAATTAGGCGGGCGCTCGAAAGGGCGCATATTCTAGAGCAATTAACCCTGATTGAAAACACCTATTTACGGACATTTTCTACACTTTTTCTAGACAAGCACAGCCAACACCTATCAGCCCTGACTTACATTCGCCCAAAGCCGCCTCCGCCCGGCGGCATCATCCCCTTCATGCCGCGCATCATATTCATCATACCGCCCTTTTTAGTAAACTTTTTCATCATTTTCTGCATCTGCTTGTGCTGCTTAATCAAGCGATTTATATCTTGGATCTGGGTTCCGGAACCCGCCGCAATACGCCGCTTACGCGAATTATTGATGACATCGGGATACCTGCGCTCATGTGGAGTCATTGAAGATATAATCGCCTCCATCTGACCAAGCGACTTGTCATTCACCTGCTGCTGCGCCGCCTGAGCCATTTGCCCCATACCTGGCAATTTGTCTAAGAGACCCGCGACACCCCCCATACTTTTCATTTGCTGCAATTGATCACGAAAATCCTCAAGATCGAAAGATTTCCCCTTCTTTATCTTCTTGGTGAGTTTTTCGGCCTTTTGCTTGTCGAGCTTTCTCTCGGCATCCTCAATCAGACTAAGAATGTCCCCCATCCCAAGAATCCGGGATGCAACACGGTCAGGATGGAAAGACTCAAGGGCATCCGTTTTTTCCCCAACACCCATAAATTTGATTGGCTTGCCTGTAATGGCTCGCACTGAAAGCGCCGCGCCGCCACGCGCATCACCATCAGTTTTAGTCAACACAACACCGGTAAGCGGTAAGGCATCATTAAACGCTTTTGCAGTATTAGCGGCGTCCTGACCGGTCATGGAATCAACGACAAACAGCGTCTCGATAGGCTCGATGGCACCATGCAAGGCTTTGATCTCACCCATCATCTCTTCATCAATCGCCAAGCGGCCAGCTGTATCAACTATCAACACATCAGCAAAACTAGTTCGCGCTTCAGCGATTGCCGCATTGGCGATATCGATAGGTTTTTGCTCGACGCTACTTGGGAAGAATTGCGCCCCCACCTCCGATGCCAGCGTTTCAAGCTGCTTGATGGCCGCTGGACGGTATACATCAGCCGACACTACCATTACTTTTTTCTTTTCGCGCTCAGCAAGGTATCGCGCCAATTTGGCAACAGAAGTGGTTTTACCCGCCCCCTGAAGACCCGCCATTAGTATTACCGCTGGCGGCTTAGTATGCAGATCCAGTCCTGTTGACTGCTCTCCCATCACCTTAACCAGCTCGGCATTGACCACCTTGATAAACGCCTGGCCCGGCGACAGACTGCGCATTACTTCCTGCCCCACAGCTCGCGCCTTGACCTGGGCAACAAAATCTTTCACCACCGGCAAGGCAACATCTGCCTCAAGCAATGCCATGCGAACTTCGCGCAAGGTATCCTTGATATTTTCTTCAGACAGTTTTGCCTGCCCGGTAACTTTGCGGAGACTATCGGAAAGGCGATCGGTCAGATTTTCAAACATGAACTTTCTCTTTTATTGCCAAGCGGTTGCAAACCGCGCATTATAACCACTCACAGACGGTGAATTGAATAGATCTCAAACGGAAACCAGCCTTCTTCTCATGAACATTTTGGCTCTCAGCCTACTTTCGGCAGGATTATACGGCCTGGGCACCCTTTATCAGTTCCTTATCTATTTACGGAAGCTCCCCTCCAAGCCTTTTATCGGATTTTTACTTGGCTTTGTTGCTGTATCAATACAGCTTATTGTCACCATGCATCTTACGTTTGAGGGAGATCGACTGAATCTGAGCCTCAGCAATACACTTTCACTTACAGCGGGATTGATTGTTGTCTGCCTGTTGGTTTTGGCAATCAAAAAACCTCTACAAAGCGTATTCCTGGCCGCATATCCTGTCGCCCTGCTGAGCATCATTGGCATTTTAAGTTTTGGAGACAGCCGCTATAGCTTTTCGCCGAGCGACAGCGGCATTGTATTGCACATTGCATTGTCGATACTCGCCTACAGCGTATTCAGTATTGCCGCCATTCAGGCCATCCTCATCCACACCCAAAACAAAAACCTCAAGAAAAAACACAACACCATCCTCAAACGCAACCTTCCCCCACTTCTCACCATGGAGAACCTGCTGTTCGAAATGATATGGAGCGGCACCATCATCCTGTTGATAGCCATACTACTAGGATTTATCTTCGTCGAAGACCTCTTTGCGCAACATCTGGCACACAAAACATTTTTTTCGCTTTTGGCATTGGGAATTTTTTCTACTTTACTAGTGGGCAGACAACGATACGGCTGGCGTGGCTTGCGCGCGAGTCGCATGACCCTCATCGGCGTCACGCTACTAATGCTGGGCTTTTTTGGAAGCAAGCTGGTTCTACAATGGTTCATTCTGTCCGACGCTTAGGATGCTTTAAACTTTGAACGACACCTCTACAACTACACTGCTAGTCATACTTCTGTTTCTGATTATTTTTTCGGGTTTTTTCTCGAGCTCTGAAACAGGAATGCTTTCGCTAAACCGGTACCGCCTCAAACACCTAAAACGAAGCGGCCACAAGGGCGCAATTAAAGCGAGCAGATTACTGGATCGAACAGACCAACTCATCAGCGTCATTCTCATCGGCAACAACTTTGTTAATATACTTGCGTCATCCATTGCGACAGTTGTCGCCATACGATTATGGGGCGATGCAGGAATCGCCATTGCGACCGCGTTGCTCACATTGGTCATTCTGATTTTTGCAGAAATCACACCAAAAACGATCGCAGCATACCACCCAGAAAAAGTCGCTTTTCCAGCCTCTTACCTGCTCACCCCAATATTAAAAGCTCTTTACCCAGCCGTTTGGGCAGTTAACCTGATCACCAACAGCCTGCTAAAACTGATGGGGATCAACACACAAGGTGGAGACAGCAACAATTTGAGTCGAGAAGAACTTCGCACTCTCGTAAACGAATCAAGCGTGATGATACCTCGCAATCACCAGGAAATGCTGATCAGCATACTCGACCTCGAAAAAGTCACCGTTAACGATATTATGATTCCTCGTAACGAAGTGATCGGCATCGACATCGAAGATGACCTTTCCAATATCCTGCTGCAAATTAAATCCAGCCACCATACTCGCCTCCCCGTATATAAAGGAGACATCAACAACATCATTGGCATTTTACACTTGCGCAATATGACACGCGTACTCGCCAATGAAGAACCCAACAAGGCCCATTTACTGCAGTGCTGTCGCGACCCTTACTTCATTCCGGAGAGCACTCCATTAAACACACAACTACTTAACTTTCAGAAAGAAAAAAGACGCATAGGCATTGTTGTAGACGAGTACGGCGAAGTGCTGGGCATTGCCACCATGGAAGACATTCTTGAAGAAATTGTTGGTGAATTTACTACCGACTACTCCTCATCCAGCTCTACTGACATTACCCCCCAGGAAGACGGTAGCTTTTTGATAGATGGCACGACCCCAGTCCGACACATCAATAAATCCTTAAAATGGCACCTACCGGTCACCGGCCCAAAAACCCTGAGCGGGCTTATTACAGACGCGCTTGAAACCATACCGGACAACCCTGTGTGTCTGACCATCTCTGGCTATCGCATTGAAATCCGCCAAATAAAAGACAACATCGTGAAAACTGCGCGCGTGATTTCCACCCATAAGAAAGTACGGAAAAGTTAAACCCGTCAAATCTACGCAATTAAGTGTTTGTTTTTGTAATTTCTTTTTACAGGGAACTTCGCTTATAATTGGTTAATTAGTGTGCCCAGCACCCATGGACACATAAGGCTCGACGCAACAGAAGGTAGCTGTTTAGCATTCAGGTTTCGACGGAGCAATCCATGAACAAGTCAACAGGCGTAAGTTACATTGGCAGCAAACGCTCAACCACCGAGCGTCAAGCCAAGCATTCCGTTATATCCCTGATTGCAAAAGAAGCAGCCAGAGATCTCGGCGGCTTGCTGCAGAGTATGTTCGATGGCATCGACGACTCCCTGTTCGAACTTGCAAACAGCGCCAAAACCAACAACGAGCAAAACCGCTTCTTTGAAGCAATGCGCGAAATTCGTATAAAGCGAAAAGGCATTGAGTCTCAATTCAGCCAGTTTATTCATACGCAATTCGAGCCCGACACCGCCACACATGTTACGCCACAACATGACAGCCGCCGCAGTGAGCACCTGGACGGCCTAAGCCTCGTCGAAAATGATGATCTAGAAGAAGATGTCGCGATTACCGCCATGGCCTCAAAAGCCCAGGCGAACTTTCAAGGCGAGCTACTCAAATTCAACGCTCGCATGACTCGCGCGTACGATTTAACAAATGTAGACGAAATAAATTCCCCGCTGGATCCCAAAGCACTATGTAAGGCATTCGCCAAAGCATGCCAAACACTGGAAATTGAAATAAAAGAAAAGTTGATCGTATTCAAGCAATTCGATCGCTACGTCATGTCAAACCTGCAGCCTGTTCTTGAACACGCCAATAAGATATTGGTGAGACAAGGCATATTACCCCAACTTAAAACCCCTGGAATCAGAACCGGACATCAAACGAACCCCGGATCGGGCTATTCCCCTGAGCAAGCCAGCGAACGAATCAAGGCCGGCCATGCCTCTAGCTCTGAATCAGGTAATGGAAACAGCGACGTATTTCCTGAGCTTCAAGCCCTACTGGCCAGCATGCGAAACACGGCTTCAGCTTCAGCTCGCACCACCAATTTCAAAACTCGTTCCCCGCAGGGTGAAACACTTCATCAAAGCAAGCGAAGCGCGATCGATACCAATGCTTTGCTCAGCCTATTGACTCAGTTACAGAAACAACCTTTCGCAGAAACATCGACAAGCAAGGACGCAAAAGTGATCGATATCCGCAGTGCTCTGCAAAATCAGATCGCACACTCTTCAACCAGCGCAGAACAAAGCGCTGCGTTTTCGCAGGTTGACGACGATCTGATCAACCTCGTTTCAATGCTATTTGAGTTTATTCTCGATGATTACAACTTAGCACCGCCATTTCAGGTCTTGATTAGCCGCCTTCAGATTCCCATCCTGAAAGTGGTTATAAAAGACAAGAGCTTCTTCAGCTCCAACCGCCACCCAGCGCGCCAACTGCTCAATGCACTGGCAAAAGCAGGTATTGGCTGGGGCGAGTCGGTGGATGCATCACGCGACAAACTGTACGCCAAAATACATGAAATTGTTCACCGCGTATTGGACGAATTTGATGGCGATATCGCCTTATTCACGCAACTAAACGAAGAGTTCCAGCAATTCATTCAGCGTGAAGAGCGGAAAGCAAAAATCGTTGAGCAACGCACAAAAGAAGCCGAAAAAGGCAGAATTCGAACCAAACAAGCGCAGATCAAGGTAGAAGAGTTAGTTAGCAATAAAATTCTGAACGCCCGCCATCCAATTCCTCAGGTTGTATCTGAAATGCTGAAAAATGGCTGGAGCAGAGTCATGTTTCTCGCGCACCTGAAAGACGAAATCGAACACCAGTGGACCAATACTGTCAAAGTTGTGGACGACCTGATTTGGTGCCTGCAGCCACTGACTGAAACGAAAGACAGACAACGCTGGGTTGCCATCGTGCCTAAACTGCTCAAGGATATTAAGTCTGGCCTTGAAAACGTTTCTTACAGCACTACCTCACTCGACGCTACCATGAACGATATTAAGCGCGAGCTCACCACGGCGTTTAAAAACCCAGAGAACATACTCACAGGCGGCGACTTTGCACGCAGTCCGGGCAAAACAACGCGAGAAAGCGCAGTGCAAAAACAGCTGGCCTCTCGCCATGAGGATCTTGCTAAATACGACGATCAAATCAATCAACTTCAAGTTGGCCAGTGGGTCGAGTTCGAACTACTTAACGGCAGCAAATTCCGCTGTAAGCTGTCTGCAAAAATTGAAGAAGCAGATTGCTTTATTTTTGTGAACCGAATGGGCCTAAAAACGGTTGAGAAAAGTCGGCGCGAATTGGCTCTGGATCTGAGCAAACATAAAGTGGTGATCCTTGAACAAGGCCAGGTGATTGACCGAGCACTCTCAGCCGTAATGTCAAATCTCAAACAAAAAGCGGGTTCGTGAAACGAAACTGCACGCCCGCTAACCCACCCCTCACACTGCACTGATGCTGTCTCAGCCCATCGACCCTCATCGGCGTATTCGCGTCAGCATTGCTGTAATGGCCGCCTTAGCGCTACACGCAGTGAGCCTCGCCATCATCAACCGACTTATCGACTTACAGCTACACCGGGAAGTTAAAACAATCCCGGTACTACTTGTTTCCGATAGATCCATTGAAAGCAAAGAAAGCATTCAAAGCACGCAAGCCGAAACCACGTCGAGTCAGGCCCGCGACTTTGCTACCACCAGTCGCGAAAAAGAGTACAAAGTAAGTGCATCAGAGGGTGTCGAATTTTCGGGATCTAAAACCGGCCAAAAACGCGCACAATCAAGCAGCGAAAGCGCCCTGCCCACGATACAGATGCCTGAAATGTCGCAATCTTCTCGCGCGCAACAAGCTCGCGAAGGATTGCAGGAGCTATTCAAACGTAGCGGGCAGGTAACGCCAGTTGAGCAAAAAAGTACACTCCAGGATGCGCAACTATTAAGTGAGTACGAACAAATTCTATGGCGCTCTCTATCTGACCATTCCCTTTACGATCCATACAATGAGGTACTTCGCGAGCAGGGCATGCGCGAGCTGCAGTTCAGCATCGAAATCCAGCTTTTCCCAAACGGAGCAATTAAGCGCGCAAAAATCACCGAAAGCAGTGGCGCGCAGTATATCGACGATCTGGCCATCAAGATCGTATATGATGCCAGCCCCTACCCTCGGACACCCGCGAGCGATATCAGAAAAGGATTCCGAGACTTTTTTTCAGTAAAGTTCAGACCCCAGTAGCATGCGTAAACCCTCAGTTTCAAACATCCACTCCAGCCCAATAACAAAGCCCGCGATCACGCGG
>JAWWBW010000065.1:0-13640 GCA_033720775.1 Oleiphilaceae bacterium
CAAGTTCCAGAAACTCGGTGGCAAAATTCCCCGCGGTGTTTTAATGGTCGGTTCACCCGGAACCGGTAAAACACTTTTGGCAAAAGCCATTGCCGGTGAAGCCAAAGTACCTTTCTTTTCTATTTCAGGTTCTGACTTTGTTGAAATGTTTGTTGGTGTTGGTGCCTCGCGCGTGCGCGACATGTTTGATCAGGCCAAGAAACAGTCGCCCTGTATTATCTTTATTGACGAGATTGATGCCGTGGGTCGTCATCGTGGCGCAGGTCTGGGCGGTGGTCACGACGAGCGTGAACAGACACTGAACCAGTTGCTGGTTGAAATGGACGGCTTCGAGGGTAACGAAGGCGTAATCGTGATTGCTGCAACTAACCGTCCCGATGTTTTGGATCCCGCGCTACTGCGTCCGGGGCGCTTCGATCGTCAGGTGGTTGTCGGCTTGCCTGATATTCTGGGTCGAGAGCAGATCCTTAAAGTGCATATGAAAAAAGTACCACTGGATGATGATGTTGATCCCGGTGTCATCGCCCGGGGTACACCCGGTTTTTCGGGGGCCGATCTGGCTAACCTGGTAAATGAAGCATCACTGTTTGCTGCACGTGCTAACAAGCGCACGGTCTCAATGGTCGAGTTTGAATTGGCGAAAGACAAAATCATGATGGGTGCTGAGCGCAAATCCATGGTGATGTCTGAAAAGGAAAAGCTGAACACGGCTTACCACGAGGCTGGCCATGCGATTGTTGGACGATTGATGCCAGAGCACGACCCTGTGTACAAAGTGAGTATTATTCCGCGTGGCCGGGCATTGGGTGTGACCATGTTCCTGCCCGAAGAAGATCGCTATTCAATGAGTAAGCAGCACCTCATCTCAAATATCTGCTCATTATATGGTGGTCGCATTGCCGAAGAGATGACGTTGGGTCCTGATGGTGTGACGACCGGTGCGTCCAACGATATTCAGCGTGCCACAGAAATTGCTCGCAATATGGTGACCAAGTGGGGCTTGTCTGAAAAGCTCGGTCCGCTGCTCTACGATGAGTCTCAAGAAGAAGTGTTTTTGGGCAAATCTGCCGGAGGGCACAACAGTCACGTCTCGGCGACGACGCAAAACAGTATTGATGAAGAGGTGCGCCGAATCATTGATAGCTGCTATGCCAAGGCCAAGCAGATTCTTGAAGAAAATCGCTCGAAGCTGGATGCCATGGCTGAAGCGCTCATGAAATATGAAACCATCGATTCGCCACAGATTGACGACATCATGGAAGGTAAAACACCTCGCCCGCCCAAGGGTTGGGGAGGTAACGGTTCCGGGCCAAGTTCGGGCGGCGGTGCCGAAGCCGAAGCGGATGAAGAACAGGCCGCTCCAAATAAAGAGGATGGCAGTGAGCCGTCGGTTGGTGGGCCCGCCAAGGAGCACTAACTCAAAGTGAAAAGGGGGCAGAGGAATCTGCGCCCTTTTTTGTTTCAATCCCGTCTATTTTTCGTTCTGCAACAATACATATGACCCTCCCTAATACGTTTGCGCAAGTGCCTTTTGGCAAGCGCCAGCTTGATTTGTGCCAGGTTCACGTAATGGGCGTGCTCAATGTGACGCCCGATTCTTTCTCTGATGGTGGCCAATTTAATGAGCGTGATGCGGCGTTGCGGCAGGCAGAGCAGATGTTGGCGTCGGGCGCCAGTATCATTGATGTGGGCGGTGAGTCTACCCGTCCCGGGGCGGCGCCAGTTAGTCTCGAAGAAGAAATGGATCGCGTTTGTCCCGTGGTTGAAGCGCTGATAGATCAGTTGGACGCCTGTGTGTCAGTGGATACGAGTAGTCCTGTGCTGATGCGTGAAGCCATATCGCTAGGGGTAGGCATGATTAACGATGTGCGTGCTTTTCGTCGCGATGGTGCGATGGCTGCGGTCGCTTCTGCCCAAGACGTAGCCTTGTGTGTCATGCATATGCAGGGTGAGCCCGATACGATGCAGCAAAATCCGAGTTATCGCGCTTTAATAAATGACGTGGCGAGCTTTTTGGAGTCGCGTTGTGAGAGTTTGTTGCAAGCCGGGGTTGACCGGCAGCGGATTGTGCTCGACCCGGGGTTTGGTTTTGGCAAGACCTTGACGCATAACTTGCTGATGCTGGGGCGGTTTAATGAATTTTTAAGTCTGGGTTACCCCTTGCTTGCTGGACTTTCACGCAAATCGATGTTCGGCGCGTTGTTAGACAAGCCGGTTGAAGAGCGAATGATTGCCAGTGTTGTGGGTGCGGGCCTGGCGGCAGAGAAAGGCGCGAGTATAGTGCGAGTACATGATGTCGAGCAGACCATGGATGCGGTGCGACTGGTCAACGCGCTGCGGAATTTAGAAAACTAAAACAAAGAGCTCAGGCGCGTTTGGTTGACGGGTCTGACAAGAAAAGAAAAAGGAGTAAGGAATGTCGCGTAAATACTTTGGAACCGACGGTATTCGTGGTCGCTTGGGGCAGGGTGCCATTACACCGGAGTTCATGCTTAAGCTGGGTTGGGCATGTGGTCAGGTGTTCAAAAAGAATGGTGGCCGCAATCGGGTGATTATAGGTAAGGATACGCGCATTTCGGGTTACCTGTTCGAGTCTGCTTTGGAGGCAGGCTTATCTGCCGCCGGCGTCGATATTCGTCTGTTAGGCCCAATGCCGACTCCGGCCGTTGCCTACCTTGCGCGCACCTACCGCGCCAATGCCGGTATTGTTATCTCAGCTTCGCATAATCCTTTTCAGGATAATGGTATCAAATTTTTCTCGGGGCAGGGGCTTAAGCTTGAAGATGATGTAGAACTCGAAATTGAAAGCTGGCTAGATCGTGATCTTGAAGTCGTGGCACCAGACAAGCTCGGAAAAGCACGCCGTATTGATGATGCAGTTGGGCGCTATGTCGAATTTTGTAAAAGTACGATTCCGTCTGCCATGTCGCTGGATGGCATGAAGATCGTTCTCGATTGTGCTCACGGTGCCACCTATCAGGTCGCGCCGTACGTGTTTAGGGAGTTGGGTGCCGATGTCACCGCGATTGGTGTCTCTCCCGACGGCTTGAATATTAATGAAGGTGTGGGTTCCACGGCTCCCGATCAGTTGGTTGCGGCCGTAAAAGAGCAGCAGGCTGATTTCGGGATTGCGTTTGATGGTGATGGCGATCGCGTCATTATGGTGGATCATAAGGGTGAGATTGTTGATGGGGATGAGTTGCTCTACATCATCGCGCGTGACCGGCAGCAGACCGGCCGCCTGGTGGGTGGCGTCGTAGGCACGCAAATGACTAATTTTGGTGCTGAGCTGGCATTTGGTGAGTTGGATATTCCCTTTGTGCGAGCCAAAGTTGGCGACCGCTATGTAATGGAGCAGTTAAAACAACGTGAGTGGTATCTCGGTGGTGAGGGTTCGGGTCACATTGTTTGCTTCGACAAGGCCAGTACCGGTGATGGTATTGTTTCTGCGCTGCAGGTGTTAATTGCGATGTGGAATGAGTCCAAGACTCTGCATGAGTTAAAGGGGCGAATGACCAAGCTGCCGCAAGTGCTGAAAAATGTGCGCATCAAGGAGAAAACAGATCCGATGTCTCATGCGGCTATTGCATCTGCTGTGGCTGAACAGGAAGCACGTTTCGAGGGGAGTGGTCGCGTGCTGTTGCGTGCCTCAGGTACCGAGCCATTGATTAGGGTAATGGCAGAAGGTACCGACCCGAATCTCGTCGATCAGGTCGTTGCTGAGCTAGTAGCGGTCGTATCAGAAACAGTCGGATAATCATGGGTGAAAAACCCATTCAAGGCTCTTGTAAGCATCGCGCAACTCAGTTAGTATTTGCGCCCTTCTGAGGCCTGGGTGACAAAATGCGGCGTAAGGTAGTAGCGGGAAATTGGAAGATGAACGGCTCAACAGCCGACATCGCTGATTACGTGAATACGCTGTCGCAGCGCATCCAGGTGTTGTCTGATGTAAATGTTATCGTTGCGCCTCCCATGCCATTGTTAGGTGTGTTGGGGCAGGCTATAAAGGGCACTCCAATTGCTCTGGCAGCGCAAAATGTATCAGGCGAAGAGCGCGGTGCTTATACCGGTGAGTCAGCGGCCTACATGCTTAAAGAGTTGGGTTGCGCATATGCACTGGTGGGTCATTCTGAGCGCAGGGCGCTATTCGGAGAAAGTGACTCACAGGTTTTGGAAAAAACGCGTCAGTTGCTGGCAGTTGGGATTCAGCCGGTGTTGTGTGTCGGTGAGACGCTGGAACAGCGGGATGCTGGTCAGGCAGAAAGTGTTGTGAACGTGCAGGTGATGGCGGTGTTTTCTGAGTTGTCACCAGAAGAAAGAGCGCGGTTGATCGTAGCCTATGAGCCAGTATGGGCGATTGGGACTGGTCGCACGGCGACACCTGAGCAGGCGCAGGCAATGCATGCAAGTATTCGGTCGGCCTTGTCTGACTTGGATGCTGGGTTGGCCGAGAATATGACGATTTTATATGGCGGCAGCGTGAATGCCGCCAACGCGCAGGCGCTGTTTGCGCAGCAGGATATAGATGGGGGGCTCGTAGGTGGCGCGTCCCTGAAAGCAGACGAATTTTCGCAAATATGCGAAGCGATGGGTTAATTGTTTTATGGAATGGTTAGAGACAGCAGTCATCATTGTCCATGTTCTGGTATCGCTGGCTTTGATCGGTTTGATATTGATTCAGCAGGGTAAAGGTGCTGAGGCGGGAGCCTCATTTGGTGCCGGTGCTTCGCAGACGGTGTTTGGTAGTCAGGGTAGCGGTAGCTTTCTGACCAAGACCACAAAATATCTTGCGATTATTTTCTTTGCGACCAGTATTTCTTTGGCCATGCTAGCCAAGCAAAAGGCCGAAGTTGCTGCTGACGAAGCATATCAACTTACTCCCGTTGAGCAGTCGCTTGAGGCAGGCGATGCCGAGCAAGGTGCTGACGAGCAGATTGAGTTGGAAGCCGCGACAGAAGAAGCGCCGGCTCCGGAGCTGGAATAAGCTCCAACAGGTTTAGCCCAAGTGGTGGAATTGGTAGACACGCTATCTTGAGGGGGTAGTGGCGTAAGCCGTGCCGGTTCAAGTCCGGCCTTGGGCACCACCTTAAAGCCTGCGCGTTGCGCAGGCTTTTTTGTCTCCGGTTGACCCTGTGAGATAGGGTGCATATAATGCGCCCACTTGAAGGAGTGGCGCTGGCAATTCTGCCGGGTCTGAGCATTTGCCTTGCTCACTGATGAGGATCAGTTCTCCGCACAGAAGTCTTGCAAAAAGCCCCTCATCGAAGGGGCTTTTTAGTAGTGATGGGCGTAAGGCCCATTTTTTGTTTCTGGCCTTTTTGCAAGGTCCTGATTAACACGAAGCACGGTAATAATTTGGCATCGAAGAAACAGATTTTAAATGACCTGATTCGCCCGGTAGTAGAAGGCCTGGGTTATGAATGCTGGGGCATCGAATATCTTTCCCAAGGCAAGCACACAGTCTTGCGAGTCTACATTGAACGTCCGGTAGAAGCGGAGCAGGCCACTGCGGAAGAAGGCGATTCGCAACGCGAGGGGCCAGAACGCGAGAGCGGCATTGAGTTAGCTGATTGTGAAAAAGTCAGTCGTCAGCTTAGTGGCGTGTTGGATGTAGAAGACCCTATTTCTGGTGATTACACCCTCGAAGTTTCCTCTCCAGGCATGGATCGTCCTCTCTATGAATTGGCGCACTTTCAACGCTTTGCCGGCCATCAAGTCGCTTTGAAACTACGCATGCCGTTTGAAGGTCGACGTAAGTTCAACGGCCTTTTGGTGGGGGTTGAGGGTCATGATGTGGTCTTGCGAGTGGATCAGGAAGAATATTTGCTGCCGTTGGAAGGCATTGAAAAAGCCAACGTCGTACCGCAATTTGATTGATTGTATTTATTGGAGCTAATAACGCGATGAACAAAGAAATTTTGCTGGTAGTTGAAGCGGTTTCAAACGAAAAAGGCGTAGATAAGGACGTGATTTTTGAAGCCATTGAACTGGCCCTCGCGACGGCTACCAAAAAACGTTATGAAGACGAGGATGCCGACATCATCGTCAATATCGATCGCAAAACCGGTGAGTACGAAACCTTTCGTCGCTGGACTGTAGTGGATAATGACACCGTACCTGGGCTGGGTACCGATTTGACCCTCGAGGAGGCGCACGAAATCAGTCCCGATCTCGGCGTAGGTGACGTGCATACCGAACAGGTTGAATCGATCGCTTTTGGTCGTATCGGCGCGCAGGCAGCGAAACAGATTATCGTACAGAAGGTTCGCGAAGCGGAGCGTGAAAAGATTGTTGATGGTTATCGCGATCGTGTCGGCGAACTGGTTTCGGGCACTGTTAAAAAGGTCACGCGCGACAACGTGATTGTGGACTTGGGCAATAACGCGGAAGCCTTGCTTCCCAGAGAGAACCTGGTTGGTCGCGAAGTCTTCCGTATGGGGGACCGTGTGCGCGCCTTGCTTGAAGAGATTCGCGTGGATGCACGTGGGCCGCAGCTGATTCTGAGTCGTACTTCACCGAAGATGCTGATCGAGCTGTTCCGTATTGAAGTACCCGAAATTTCTGAAGAAGTCATCGAGATTCGTGGTGCCGCACGTGACCCGGGTTCTCGCGCCAAAATCGCGGTTAAAACCAACGACAAGCGCATCGATCCGGTAGGTGCCTGTGTAGGTATGCGTGGTGCTCGCGTGCAGGCAGTATCTGGCGAACTAGGCAATGAACGTATCGATATTGTGTTGTGGGATGACAACCCGGCTCAGCTCGTCATCAATGCCATGGCACCAGCCGAAGTCGCCTCGATTGTGATTGATGAAGACACGCATTCGATGGATGTGGCGGTTGCGGAAGAAAATCTGGCAATGGCGATTGGTCGTGCCGGGCAGAACGTGCGTCTCGCCGCGGAGTTGACCGGCTGGGAATTGAACGTAATGACCGAAGAGGAAGCCGGCAAGCAGCAGGAAGAAGAAGTTAGCAAATACGTTGATGTGTTTGTTCAGAAACTGGACGTTGACGAAGAGTTGGCAGTGGAGCTGGTGAACGAAGGCTTTACCACGCTTGAAGAAGTCGCTTATGTGCCGCTCGAAGAAATGTTGTCTATCGACGGTTTCGATGAAGATATTGTTGAGGAATTGCGTCGTCGCGCCAAAGATGCCCTGCTGAATCAGGCTCTGGCGAACGAGGAGCAACTTGAGCAGGGACAACCTGCCGAAGATTTATTGAACATGGACGGTATGGATAAACACCTGGCCCTGGTATTGGCCAGTAAAGGTATTGTCACCATGGAAGATTTGGCCGAACAATCCATTGACGACTTGATGGACATCGACGGCATGGACGAAGAACGCGCAGGTCAGTTGATTATGACCGCTCGCGCACCCTGGTTTGAAGGCCAAGAATAGTAACGACGGGAGTCAGGAGAAATAATCATGTCAGAAGTAACTGTCAAACAGCTGGCAGAAGATATTGGTGCTCCAGTCGAAAGGCTGTTGAAGCAAATCACTGACGCTGGTCTGGAATCGCGCGGTGAAGAAGATCCGGTAACTGATGTCGAAAAGAAAGAACTGTTGGCGTTTTTGAAGCGCAGTCATGGCGAGCAAGAAGCGGAGCCAAAGCGTATTACTTTGAAGCGCAAAACAACCACTACGCTGAAAATGTCAGGCGGTCAGGGCAAAACCAAGACCGTTAACGTAGAAGTACGTAAGAAGCGTACCTATGTGAAACGCCCTGAAATGAGCCTTGAGCTTGAAAAGCAGAAGCGCGAAGAAGAAGAGCGCGCGAAGGCGGCGGAAGAAGCGGCTCGCAAGGCAGAAGAAGAGAAGCGTCGCGCTGAAGAAGAAGCTGCGGCCGCTGCAGCCGCGCAGGCGCAGGAAGAACCTGCGAAAAATTCTGAGACGCCGCCGGTTGCTAAAGATGTGCCGGTTGAGCCTGCGGCTGATGCCGATGGCAAGCACAAGAAACGTCATCCGAAGAAGAAGGCGCATGAGCCTGATTTTGAAGATGACTCCAAGCCCAAGAAGCATGTGAAGTCTGCCGGTCATCGCGGCCCGCGTCAGCGCGATGAAGACAAGGATATTAAGTCTCTGGTTGAAGCCTCTGTGGTGGGTGAAGAAATCGAGCAGCCACGCAAGCTCAAGGTCAAGAAGAAGAAGGAAAAGAAAACGCATGCATTCGAAAAGCCGGTGGCGCCACAAGTGCGTGAAGTAAGCATTGGTGAAACCATCGCGGTGAGCGAGCTGGCTGACAAGATGTCGGTGAAAGCGGGTGCTGTGATTAAAACACTCATGGGTATGGGTGTGATGGCTACCGTGAATCAGGCTATTGATCAGGAAACCGCCATTCTTGTGGTGGAGGAAATGGGGCACAAGGTCAAGTTGTTCCAGGAAGATGCTATCGAGACTGCAGTGCTCGATGCTATCGACTATGAAGGTGAAGAGGTGTCGCGTGCGCCAATCGTTAGCGTGATGGGTCACGTTGACCACGGTAAAACATCGCTACTCGATTACATTCGACGCACTCGCGTTGCCGCGGGCGAGTCGGGCGGTATTACGCAGCACATTGGTGCTTATCATGTAGAAACCGATCATGGCATGATCTCCTTCCTTGATACACCCGGCCACGCCGCATTTACCGCCATGCGAGCACGCGGTGCGCAGTGTACCGATATCGTTATTCTGGTTGTGGCTGCAGACGATGGTGTGATGCCGCAGACTGAAGAAGCGGTGCAACACGCGCGCTCAGCGGGTGTGCCTTTGGTCGTGGCGATCAACAAAATGGATAAGGAAGAAGCTGATCCTGATCGTGTGAAAAACGAGCTGGCAGCGAAAGATGTTATCCCTGAAGACTGGGGTGGTGACGTACAGTTTGTGCCTGTGTCGGCGCACACCGGTGAAGGGATTGATGCCCTGCTGGATGCGGTATTGCTGCAAGCCGAGATGCTTGAACTGAAAGCGGTAAAAGATGTACCGGCCAAAGGTGTTGTGGTTGAAGCCAGTCTGGACAAAGGCCGCGGTGCGGTTGCGACGGTATTGGTACAGAACGGTACACTTAAGCGTGGCGATATCCTGATTGCGGGGCAGTTCTACGGGCGCGTTCGAGCGATGCTCGATGAAAACGGCCGTCAGGTAGATGAAGCCGGCCCAGCTATTCCTGTTGAAATTCTCGGTATCAATGGTACGCCCGATGCCGGTGACGAGTTTGTTGTGGTAACCGATGAGCGTAAAGCGCGTGAGGTGGCCGAGTTCCGTGCCGAGAAGAGTCGTAAGGATCGTCTACAACGTCAACAGGCTGCGAAGCTTGAGAATATGTTTGCCAACATGGGCTCTGACGAAGTGAAGACGCTCAATATCGTACTCAAGACCGACGTGCGTGGCTCGCTTGAAGCGCTCACAGCGGCTCTGAACGATATTGGAAACGAAGAAGTACAGGTGAAGATCGTATCCAGTGGTGTTGGCGGTATTGCTGAAACCGACGCCAACCTGGCGGTGGCCACCAACGCCGTGCTCATCGGCTTTAACGTACGTGCTGATGCCACGGCCAAAAAAGTGATCGAAGAAGAAGGACTGGATTTGCGCTACTACAGCGTGATCTACGAAATTATTGATCATGTGAAGCAGGCACTGAGCGGCATGCTGGCGCCTGAATATCGCGAAGATATTGTGGGTATTGCGGAAGTGCGTGACGTGTTCAAGTCACCCAAGTTCGGTCAGGTGGCCGGTTGTATGGTGCTTGAAGGCACGATCTACCGTAACAAGAAGATTCGTGTATTGCGCGATGATATCGTGATCTTCGAAGGCGAGCTCGAATCGCTGCGTCGCTTTAAAGATGACGTCAATGAAGTACGTGCTGGCACCGAGTGTGGTATCGGGGTGAAGAACTACGACGTGAAAGTGGGCGACAAGATCGAAGTCTTCGATAAGGTCTCCATCGAACGTACGCTGAGCTAAGGTAGCAGTCACATCCATGGCAAAAGAATATAGCCGTACAGACCGTATTGCGGATCAGATTCAGCGGGATCTCGCTGAGCTGATTCGTTCCGGCCTGAAAGATCCAAGATTGGGGATGGTCACCGTGAATGGTGTTGAGGTGTCCCGCGATCTGGGTTATGCCGATGTTTATGTCACCTTGCTGACCATCAATGACGTTGACGAACAATCTGATGAAGTCAAAACAAGCCTGCAGATTCTCAATAAGGCCGCAGGCTTTTTGCGCAGTGAGTTGGGGCGTCAAATCAAACTGCGTACGATTCCCTCGTTGCGCTTTCACTTTGACAGTTCCGTGGGTCAGGGGCGCAAGATGGAACGCCTGATCAGCGAGGCGCGTCGTAAAGACGGCCGTGAGACAGAATCCGGTAATAACGAGGACTAAGTCTTGGCCAGAAGACGCAAAGGGCGCGCCGTCCATGGCGTGCTATTGCTCGACAAACCTCAAACGCTGACCAGTAACGCCGCGCTGCAAAAAGTGCGGCGTGCGTTTTCGGCTCAAAAGGCCGGACACACCGGTGCGCTTGATCCTTTAGCGACCGGGGTATTACCCATCTGTCTGGGTGAAGCCACCAAGTTCTCCCGTTTTCTGCTTGATGCTGACAAAGCCTATTACACCACTGCACAACTCGGCGTGACGCGTGATACCGGCGATAGTGATGGCAACATCGTTGCAACGCAGCCGGTTCCGGAGCTGAATAAGGCAGCGCTTGAACAGGTGTTACAGCAGTTTCGTGGCGATATTCAGCAAGTGCCGTCCATGTATTCTGCGCTCAAGCATCAGGGTCGCCCCTTGTATGAATGGGCACGCAAAGGCATCACGATCGACCGTCCGGCGCGGCCCGTTACGATATCCTTGTTAACGCTCGATGCCATGCGCGCTGATCAGCTCGATTTAAGTGTTGAGTGCAGCAAGGGTACCTATATTCGTTCGTTGGTAGAGGATATTGGTGAAGCCCTGGGCTGTGGTGCGCATGTGTCGATGTTGCGGCGCTACAAAGCGGGTCATTTTAACTTGCAAGATTGCCACGTGCTGGATGAAATACAGGCACTGGCCGAAGGTGAACAGGTCGATTTCGCCAAGCTCGATGCCTTGTTGCTGAAAGTGGAAGATTTGTTGCCGGATTTACCTTGTATTTGTTTAAAAACTGAACATTCGAGGTCGATATTAAACGGACAAGCAGTTAGAATATCGGGCCTCGAAAAACCCGGATTGGTGCGTGTGTATGTCGCTGCATCTGAATTGGGGGATTTGAGTGACAGTGAGTTAGATACGCTGGCGAGCCAACTGGGCTCGGACGAAACGGCGGGTAGCGCCTCAGAAGGGCGTTTCATATTTGGTGGCGTAGCAGAAGCAGACGCCGAAGGCTGGGTGAAACCCAAACGCCTGATCAATTTTAGTGACGCACTGTCCTAACCATTTTCAAAATACTTCCGGCTGTAAACATGCGCGGTTGGAAGTACTGTTAAACAGCATGTTGAGGAAAAAACTATGGCATTAAGCGCCGAAGAAAAAGCAAAAGTTGTTAGTGAATTCAAGCGTGCAGAAGGCGACACCGGTTCTCCCGAAGTCCAGGTTGCTCTGCTGACCACCAACATCAACAAACTGCAAGACCACTTCAAGGGCAACAGCCACGATCACCACTCTCGTCGTGGTCTGATTCGTATGGTTAACCAGCGTCGTAAACTGCTTGATTACCTCAAGCGTAAAGACGCGGATCGTTACCTTGATCTGATCGGCCGTTTGGGGCTGCGTCGCTAAGACCATTGAGAGCTTTAACGCAGACAATGATATTGCAATTGCATGTGCTAAAGTTCAGACGTTGTTAACGTCTACGTGCCGGGTTGTCTGCTTGTCAGGCAACCCGGTTATTTTTTGGCGAAGATGATTCGCCAGTTTAGCGTCTCATCATTATGATGGGGAGCTTCCCGCAAGGGACATGAACGCGAGACTTGATCAACTGCAGTAAAGTTTTATAGCTCAGCGCTTTGGCGCGACAGAGCGCTGATGCATAAAGCTTTAGTCGTATGTTGTTGCGGGGCTCGCATCATCAAGACTTAGAAAATTAAGGAGCCGAAGTGAATCCGGTAATTAAAACTTTTCAATATGGCAAATCCACCGTCACTCTCGAAACAGGTCGCGTCGCGCGTCAGGCAGCCGGTTCTGTACTGGTTACTGTCGACGATACCGTTGTACTGGTTGCAGTTACTGCTGCCAAAGAAGCCAAGCCCGGCCAGGACTTTTTCCCGCTGTCTGTGCACTATCAAGAGAAACAGTATTCAGTTGGTAAAATCCCGGGTGGATACATCAAGCGTGAAAACCGTCCTTCAGAAAAAGAAACGCTGACCTCACGACTGATCGATCGTCCGATTCGTCCGCTGTTCCCCAATGGTTTCATTAACGAAGTACAGGTTGTCTGTACGGTGATGTCTGCCAATAAGAATCAGGACCCTGATATCGCGGCAATGATCGGTACCTCTGCAGCGTTGGCCGTTTCTGGCATTCCTTTCGCTGGCCCCATTGGTGCAGCGCGCGTTGGTTTTACTGACGAAGAAGGCTACGTACTCAACCCTGATAACGAATACCTGAAAGACTCGCTGTTGAACATGGTGGTTGCCGGTACCAAAGATGCGGTACTGATGGTGGAGTCTGAAGCGCAGGAGCTTACTGAAGACGAAATGCTGGGTGCGGTATTGTTTGCCCACCAGGAAATGCAGGCAGTTGTTAATGCCGTCAATGAGTTTGCGGCCGAAGTTGGCGTAGAGCAGTGGGATTGGAAACCAGAAGAATCTAATACTGCGCTGGCTGATGCCATTGCCGCAGAATTTAAAGAGGGTATTGCCAAGGCGTACAGCATCAGCGACAAAATGGAGCGCTATGCAGCACTGAGCGAATTGCGTGCAGCGGCTGTGGCCAAGCTGGCGACAGACGCCGAAGATGCACCTTCAGAAGAAGACGTAAAAGCCTACTTCAGCAAGCTCGAAAAATCAGTGGTACGGGGTCGTATCATTGCGGGTGAGCCGCGTATTGATGGTCGCGATACCAAAACAGTACGTCCGATTAAAGTGGAAGTGGGTGTGCTGCCTAACGCGCACGGTTCTGCGCTTTTTACACGTGGTGAAACGCAGGCCTTGGTTGTGACGACGCTGGGTACCACGCGTGATGCACAGATCGTTGACGCGCTTGAAGGTGAGTACAAAGAAACCTTTATGCTGCACTACAACTTCCCTCCATACTCTGTTGGTGAGTGCGGTCGCATGGGTGCGCCGGGTCGTCGTGAGATTGGTCACGGTAAACTCGCCAAGCGTGGTGTTCAGGCCTTGATGCCTGCAGAAGACGAATTCCCGTATGCCGTGCGTTGTGTGTCGGAAATTACGGAATCCAATGGTTCAAGTTCCATGGCCAGCGTATGTGGTAGCTCACTGGCGCTGATGGATGCAGGTGTACCTCTGGCTGCACCGGTAGCCGGTATCGCCATGGGTCTGGTAAAAGAAGGCGACGGCTTTGCAGTACTGACGGATATCCTTGGTGATGAAGATCACCTCGGCGACATGGACTTTAAAGTAGCAGGTACCGACGAAGGTATCACCGCACTGCAAATGGACATCAAGATTGAAGGTATCACCGAAGAAATCATGGAGATCGCCCTCAAGCAGGCTCAG
>JAWWBW010000066.1:0-13431 GCA_033720775.1 Oleiphilaceae bacterium
GGCAAAATGGTGAGGGTCGCGAGCAAAACCCGTCTCAACAACAATATTGGAGTCGCAGCGCAAGCCTTTTTCAACCAGATGGTGATGCACCGCACCCGTTGCCATAAAGGCATTAATGGGAAGCTCGCCCTTGTTGATGTCCCGATCAGACAGCACCAGAATCACCTTGCCGTCGCGCACCGCCTGCTCCGCCTCGGCACACACTGCTTTCAGTGCTGCCTCAAGCCCCATTTCTTCAGAATGCTGCAGGCGAATCGTGTGGGACTTAAAGCCCAGCTTGTTCTCAATAACAGAGTTGAACTTGGCCGGAGAAAGCACCGGTGTGCCAAGAATAATACGTTTGGCGTGATCTGCAGACTCTTCAAATACGTTCAGCTCAGCCCCAATACAGGTCTCGAGCGACATGACAATGGCTTCACGCAAGGGATCGATAGGTGGATTGGTAACCTGCGCAAACTTTTGTCTGAAGTAGTCCGCAACAGAGCGCACCCGGGCCGACAATACCGCCATAGGCGTATCATCACCCATGGAGCCCACTGCCTCCTGACCATTCTCGGCCAAAGGTCGAATCACCTGATCACGCTCTTCAAAGGTGACCTGGAACATTTTCATGTAGGTTTTGAGAGCATCACGTTCCATTGGCACGAACGCCGGATGCGACTTGTCCAGCGTCGCCTCGACGCGTACTGCGTTTTCACGCAACCACTTCTTATAGGGTTGTGCAGATTTCAATCGACCGTCGATGTCGTCGGTATGCAGTAACTCGCCCGTCTGTGTGTCTACCGCCAAAATTTGTCCCGGACCAATACGCCCTTTCGCCACCACATCTTCCGGCTTGTAACCGTAAGTACCAATCTCTGACGCAACAGTGATGTAACCATTCTTGGTCATTACCCAGCGACTGGGGCGCAGGCCATTACGATCCAACAAACAGACAGCATAGCGGCCATCGGTCATTACCAGACCGGCAGGTCCATCCCAAGGTTCCATATGCATGCTGTTATATTCGTAGAACGCGCGCAGATCCGCATCCATCGTGTCGACATTCTGCCAAGCAGGCGGAATCATCATGCGCACCGCACGGAAGATATCGACACCACCGGCCAGCAAGACTTCCATCATGTTATCCATGGAGGAAGAGTCTGAACCAGTACGATTTACCAAAGGCGACACTTCGTGCAAATCAGGGAGATCCGGACTGGAAAACTTACTGGTACGTGCCAGCGCCCAGTTACGATTGCCCTCGATGGTGTTAATTTCACCATTGTGCGCCAGCATGCGGAACGGTTGAGCCAAAGGCCAACGCGGCATGGTATTGGTCGAGAATCGCTGGTGAAACACACAGATAGCGGTCTCAAGCGCCGGATTGCCAAGATCGAGGTAAAAGTTTGGCAAATCGACGGGCATCATCAGCCCCTTGTAGGAAATCACCTTCTCGGACAGAGAGCAGATGTAAAACTCTTCGTCCTCGGCCAAAGCGATTTCGACTTTGCGACGTGCCATAAACAGCTTGAGCGCGAAACTACGCTCATCGAGCTCACCACCATCAACGAAGACCTGCTCGATAGTAGGTAAGCATTCTAGCGCCATGCGACCAAGACAGTCGTTATTGGTCGGCACCTCTCGCCAGCCCTGCACTGAAAGGTCCTGAGCGGCTAGTTGCTTTTCAAATTCAGCACGCGCCGCGTCTGCCTTTGCGGTATCTCGCGATAAGAACACCATGCCAACGCCATAGCGCGCACCCAGCTCTACGCCAATTTCAGATTTGGCAACGCTACGCAAAAAACTGTCAGGGCGCTGCAACAACAGACCACAGCCATCACCCGTTTTGCCATCAGCAGCAATACCGCCGCGGTGGGTCATGCAGGTTAGAGACTCAATCGCCGTTTCCAGAAGATCATGACTTGCCTTGCCTTCAGTATGCGCAATCAAGCCAAATCCACAGTTATCTCTAAACTCGTCCGGGCGAAATAAACCTGCTGCCATAATCTTCTCTCTAAAAAATACCATTACAAATCATGCAGTTATCAAGCTTTTCGCAGCGCCGAACGCATGACTATGAAAATTGGGGTTGGACATTTTACACACGGACCCCCAATAGAACAAATCTAAAGCGCCATTCATAAGAACGCCGGCCGAGTTTACACTGCTTCAGGAGGCAAAAAACAAAGACAAGAAAGGAAGTTAGTCGGGATAGCTGGCGAGTATGCCCTCAAAACTGCGCAGCCAGGGCTTTTGCTTTTTCAACCAGTCAGGGGCCGCCGCTAAACCAGAGCGAGCTGCGGCTTTAGATGAATACTCTCCAAGAAGAACAACATACCAAGGCTTACCCTTATAACGGGTTTCAAGATAATACATTTGCACACCACGCGACTCCCCTCGCGCAATAAATTTCAGCGCGGTTTCTCTTTGATAACTACCCAAGACCTGTATGGTGTAGCTACCAGGAGGCTGCCTCATCACCCACTCTTTTGAGCGAAGAATACCCGGCTCCTCGCTGAGAGGCTCTCGACTATCCGCCAACGCCATGCTTGAACCCGCTGCCTGATCACTTGATGAAGGCCGGGCCGGAATTGAAGCCCCCTCAACATTCGGCGATTCCGCAGGCTGTTCCGCTTTTGCGAACTCAGTGTTCTCTTCAAAACCAGAAGCCGGCACGTCTGGCTCTTCTGAAGCCTCGTCAAGCGTGGCATCTTCCTGAGTAAAGGCCACTGCATCCGCCACTTGCTCCTGTTCAGCAACCGCCTCCACAGGGCCCGTTTCTATTGAAACAGGGTCTGCAGATGCCTGCGCCTCTTCGCTATCTAATGATGGGATCTCTTCAGATTCGGAGGGAGTATCATGTTGCGCAGCAATCGCCCGCTCAATGCGAGCCAGCCTATCAAGCCGTTCGCGCTCGATTTCGGCCTCTTTCGCCTCCACTTCATTAACCGCACCTTCCGCCGCAACAAAGCCCCCTTTCGCATCATTGTCGTGACCAGAAAACAGGCCATGCTGATAGGCAACGAACAGAAATGAACACACCAGCAATAGAGCAATACCCGCAACGACTTTACTTGTATCAAGCGTGCTGGTGCGACGGGCCTCAGACTCAAATACTTTTGCGCCCAACATTACAGCGGGAAAAACCCGATTTATCCGACCGGGCAAACCTTTACCACCTTCTGCAAGAATCGCTGCCTGTTGATCGCTGAGCATGAGCTCTTGACTGTAACCGGCTCGTTCCAGACGGTGCTGCAAATAGGCCTGCGCCTCTTCACGAGAAAATGGGCGCAGGGGAATCATGTGAAACCAATCAGCCTTGGCGTGCTGTTTCGCCGACTTGGCATCTGATTGCAAGGAGGGTAACCCAGACATCAAAAGTACGACAGGCGCCTCGTCAGGCATCTGTCGAAATACCGCCAATAGCGCCTGCCTTTCTTTAGGAAGCAATTGATCAGCATCGTCAATGATCAACAAAGTACGCTGCTGCGACGGCCCGCGAACATGCTGTAGCGCCTGAATACAATGTACCAAGACCTCTTCAGCCGGCTCATTCTCGTGAACTTCAACTCCGACTAATTTTGCAAGTCTGGGAAGAAGCGGCTTGCCGACAAACTCGCCTCCCGCAGCCAAAAACAGCACATTCACTTCGCCACCAAATTCGGAAACGAAGGCCTTCAACAAGGAGGTCTTACCTGCCCCGCGCTCACCCAATAAAAACAACACAACATCACCGAACGTTGCCAGGTGACGCAGCGTTTCGAGATAATGCTGCTGTTGGGCTCCCATGTAAAAGTCGCCTTCACGATCTACAAAGGGATCGCGTTCCAACTGCAGCAGATCAAGCATTTGTCTTTTTAATTCTTTAACCTGATCCAGATCATTCGTCACGACGATTACGCCCTGGCCTGCAACACGGAAGATAGATTGTCAGAGCTAAAATCATCCGTCACGACGGCGTCGCCAATTCCTTTAAGCAATACTAGGCGCAGCCCACCATCAAGCACCTTTTTGTCTACAGACATCAGTTCTAGGTAGCGCTCAGGAGTGATACCCTCAGGCCCTTTTATCGGCAGATTCGCGCGCTGCAGCAAGTGCTCGATGCGCGCGACATCGTCACGACTCAACCAGCCTTCCAGTTGGCTCAGTTTCGCCGCCATCACCATACCTGCGGCTACGGCCTCGCCGTGCAACCAATTTCCGTAACCGCAATGTGTCTCTATCGCATGCCCGAAAGTATGTCCCAAATTGAGTAGAGCCCTAACGCCCCCCTCTCGCTCATCTTCTGCCACGATTTCTGCTTTGCATGAACATGAACGTTCAATCGCATAAGCCAAGGCAGCAGGATTCAGCGCCACAAGATCATTAATATTGGTTTCCAACCACTCAAAGAACGCCTGGTCGCGAATCAGCCCATACTTGATCACCTCGGCGATACCCGCCGCGACTTCTCTTGCCGGCAAAGTGTTTAGGGTTAGGGTGTCAATCACAACCGCTTTGGGTTGATAGAACGCTCCGATCATGTTTTTACCCAGGGGATGATTTACTGCGGTTTTTCCGCCTACCGAAGAATCAACCTGAGATAACAAAGTTGTGGGCACCTGAATAAAATCTACACCTCGCTGATAACATGCCGCGGCAAATCCGGCCATATCTCCGACAACGCCACCGCCAAGCGCCACCATAGTGGTTTTTCGCGAGTGTTTATTTTGCAGCAAGGCATCAAAAATCAAATTGAGCGTTTCCCAGTTTTTATACTGTTCCCCATCGGGTAATACAACACTGTCGACCTCCAGACCCTGCAATGTTTCGCGAAGAGCATGCTCATACAAGGGAGAAACTGTCTCGTTCGTCACGATCATCACTTTTCTGCCAGCGATGTATGGCAGAAACTTTTCGTTCTGCGAAAGCAGCTGCTCCCCAATAAAAATAGGATAACTCCGCTCACCTAGTTCGACTTTTAACTCTCGCATTGCTAATACTCACATAAATGCTTGTTCAACTGACTCAGCCGTCATTTACCGCGGAGACAATTTGCCTCACGATAGACTTTAACGATTTGCGATCTGTCTTTACCACCTGATCAGCCACTTCGCGGTAGACAGGATCACGAACCTCAAACAGGCGCGTCAAAACCGCTTTTGGATCCTCGCCCGCCTGAAGCAGGGGACGATTCTTATCTTTATGCGTGCGCTGGTATTGCTGCGCCACAGACGTATTGAGATATACAACAAACCCATTGGACATAACGAGCTGGCGATTCTCCGGTCTCATCATGGCGCCGCCACCTGTGGCCAATACCAGATTCTTACGCAAAACCAGATCGGCCAAAACCGCCGATTCACGATCCCTGAACCCCTGTTCACCCTCCACATCAAAGATCCATGGAATATTTGCGCCGCAGCGATTTTCTATTTCTTTGTCCGAATCGATAAAATCATAGCTGAGTTCTTTGGCCAGTAATTTTCCAATAGTGGTTTTACCGGCTCCCATTGGCCCTACCAGTACGATTAAAGGCTTATTGTTCATTTATTTTGGCCAACACCTTTATCAAAAAACGCGAAGCATAGCATGAGCTGACACACAGCCACTACGCCCAACAAAAAAGGCCGCCAAAAGGCAGCCTTTGATGAACGCTAAATTACCTTACTGATCCACCAAACCGTCTTTGAGTAACTTTGGCGTGATAAAGATCAACAGCTCGGCGCGCTCATCAATTTTTTCAGTTTTGGTGAACAGCGCCCCAAGGTATGGAATATCCCCCAGGAAGGGTGTTTTTGTAATCGTGGTCGCTTGATCAGACTGGAAAATGCCACCCAAAACAACGGTCTCGCCATTACCAACCAACACTTGCGTAATCACCTCGTTGGTCGTGATACTGGGGATGCCGGCCGTCACTTCGCCACGATCGTCCTGATTAATTTTAAGATCCATTATGATCTTGTTATCTGGCGTAATTTGCGGCGTCACTTCCAGAGAAAGCACGGCCTCTTTAAAGCTCACGGATGTCGCTCCCGAAGAGGAAGCTTCCTGATACGGAATCTCTTCACCCGATTTGATCGTCGCCGTTTGTCTGTCTGCCGTAACAATTTTTGGCTGCGCGACAATCTCACCCTTGCCATCCGCTTCAAAGGCTGAAAGCTCCATATCGATGAGATAATTATCGCTGCCGAAGCCAATCGCAAGAGAAGAACTATTGGTTCGGGTTACACCCAGATCAACGGCGAGAGCATTGGGGAAAGTAATGGTATTACTAGAACCACCCGCGATCGTCGACAGCTCAGACAGAGTCTCGGTTGAGCCACCAATACGGAACAAATTATCGCCGCTTTGGTCCAGCGCTCCGCCGCCCCATTCAATACCCATCTCTTCAGTCATGTTGGAGCGTGCCCTTACGATACGCGCCTCGATCAGAACCTGACGAACCGGGATATCCCAATTGCGGATGAGGCGACGAATTTCATCCAGCTTCTCTGAAGTTTCCCGCACACTAATAGTGTTTGTGCGCTCATCTGAAGAGATAAAACCGCGCTCAGAAATCAGCTCTTTATCCTGCTTTAGTAGTTTGACGATGTCTGCCGCCTTAGCATAGTTGATCTGAATAATGTCTAGTCTAACCGGCGCCAGTGCTGCTACCTGTTTATTCGCCTCAAGCTCAAGTTTCTCGCGGGCAGCGATTTCTTCGGCTGGCGCCACCAGCATCACATTTCCAACCGTGCGTTTATCCAAACCTTTTGTTTTAAGAATCAGCTCCAGCGCCTGATCCCAGGGTACATTCTGCAGACGCAGCGTAATGCTGCCGCCTACGGTATCGCTGGCTACCAGATTGAGACCGGTAAAATCCGCTATCAACTGAAGTACTGCGCGAACCTCAATATCCTGGAAGTTCAGAGAGAGCTTTTCTCCTGTAAAGGGGAACTTCTCTTTACGACGATCTTCTACTTCTTGCTCAGTTAACTCTTCGACGCTGACGGTAAATTGGTTGTCTGCCTGGTAGGCCAGATAGTCGTAGTTACCTTCGGGCTTGATGACAATCGTCGCCTGCCCATCCTGAATAAAGGAATCGATACGTTTCACTGGCGTGGCAAAATCTACCACATCGAGGCGTCGTCGTAAGGCTTCCGGCAAGGCCACATCTGGTACCCGCAATTGAATATTGCCTGCCACTTCAGACATATCCACATTAACATTGGCACTCAAAAAATCGATAACAACCTGACCATCCCCTTTATCGCCACGTCGGAAATCGATCGAGGTAATACGGTTTTCCTGCCATTTTGCTTTGGCTTTGGTAGTCGCTGTGGAAGGACTGACATCAGAAACAATCGCAGTTTGCGCAACAACGTCAGCCTGCGCAGTCCCTACTCGAATAACAAGATCAGTGCCACGAACTTCTGTGGTATAGGGCACGAGCTCAGCCAGGTCGAGGATAATTCGGGTTCTTTCACCATCACCAATAACCGTCATGCGCTTTGCATTACCCGAGCCGAGATCATGATAGCGCGTCTCCAAGGCATTGCTCACATCATTCAAATCCAAAGCGATTCGCGCAGGCTTCTCAATGGTATACCCCTTGGGAACAGGCGGCGCTTCGCTGAAGTTAAGTACGATTTCGGTTGCATCGCCAGAAAGAGCAGAAAAGTTGACACCTTTGAGTTCGGACGCTGACACGCCTCCCGACAGACCGAACAACAAAAGAGTAAAAAAGAACGCTACGCGTGCCCGAGAGACCATGTTCGTTAACCTTGTTCGACTGATTTTTCTATTCAAATGATTTGTTGCTGTCCACATACCCCTGTTACCTCCCAGACCTCATGCCTCGTCTTCAAGCGAGATTGTTCGGGGCCGTTCCAGCCACCCACCTGTTCCATTGGGAACAATTTCTATTAATTCCATGCGTGCCGGCTCAATTTTGACCACCCGACCATGGTTCTGCCCCATATATTGACCAGTTTTCACCATGTGCACGCCACCTTCATTGTCCGCGATTAATGCCCATAAGGTATCATCATCGCCACGCTGGAGCGTGCCTACCATCCTTAGATTGGAGATAGAGAAATACTCAAGCACCTCTTTGGGCCGATCCAGATTGGGCTTCACATTGCTCTGATCGTCCTCTAACTTGACGCTACTAATTACCACCTCTGCTGGCGGCAAAAAGGGTGAACGCCGATTCGCGGCACTATAGGTGAATGACCGATAAACCTGCACTTCGGGCAGAGGCTCAACCCGCCCTCTGGGCTTGGTATCCGCCTCTTGCATAAATCGGTCGAGATCATCAAACCCGGTGTCACCCGCACAGCCACTCAGAACAGCCGCAGCACAAAGCAATAAAAGAGTAGAAAGTTTTTTCATTATTTCTTCCTCCCTTTCTTCTTACGTGCTTTTTTGGCCTTCTTTTGCTCCTCTTCACCAGCGTAACGGTAGGTCTTGGCAGACACAGACATACGCAACTGATCTCCGCTCATTGCGTTTTGCTTATTACTTCCTGGATCAATAGTAAAGTCATGCAATGTCACAATTCTAGGTAAACTGGCCACACCGGAAACAAAAGAAGCGATATCGTGATACGTACCTGACACCACAATATCCATCGGTAACTCTATGTAAAAACCCTGTGAAACCTCGGGTTTTAACTTGATCTGCTCAATGGTCAAGCCACTGCCCAATCCAGTATTCGTAATATCTTCAAGCAGTCCGGGCACTTCGGTATCTGCAGGCAGCTGCTTCAATAAGGCACCAAAAGACTCTTTCATGTCTTCCATTTGCTCGCGATACGCGACTAGATTAGCAACCTTGAACGCTTTGCTTTCATATTGTTCCTTGAGTTTTTGCTCTTCCGCCGCTACGCGCTCCAGCTGGGTATACTGATCTTTAACAAGAAACCAGTAACCACCGAAGACAATCGCTACGAAAAGCACAACAAGTACGATAGCCTTAATCGGCCCTGGCCAGGATCCGGCATTGTTAAAATCCAGATCATTTATATCAAAGCCCTTCAGGCTTTCCATCGATTCGGCAAAACCCACTATTTCGCTCCTTGTTTATCTTCGGACACGACAGGCGTCACCTGGGTCACCGTCATATCAAACTGATTGAGTGCTTCGTCGCTTTTTTTGACGGTACTCACATCAGTAAGATTGGGATTGGCAAACCATTCCGAGCTTTCAAAGTTCCGCATGAGCCCGGAAATACGATTGTTAGACTCTGCTTTCCCGCGGATTCTCAGCTCATCACCTTTTTTGGATAGCGACTCGTAGTAGAGACCGTCTGGAAGTGTGCGCACGAGCTCATCAAATACCCGCACAATCACAGGACGGGTCCCCTGTAGATCCTGTATGACCTTCATACGACTGAGCAACTGCTCTCGCTCTTTCTTGAGCGTTTCGATTTCCTTTATTTTCTTATCAAGCTCTGCCATAGACTTTTTGAGATAGGCATTGCGCGCATTTTGATGACTGATCTGATCATCGACGTGACCATTCCATAAAAATACCAAACCAGCCGCAACGATGAGCACACCTACCAGCATCGTAACAAACTGCTTCTGTCGTTCCGCCTTGAGCTCCTCGCGCCAAGGCCTGAGGTTAATTCTTGGCATCAGTCAAAACTCCTCATGGCCAAGCCGCACGCAATCATTAGCGAGGGCGCATCATTACTCAGTGCAGAGGCATTTACTTTGGAGCTCAACGTCATATCGGCGAAAGGATTCGCAACCACCGTGGGAATGCCCACCTTTTCCTTTACCAAATCCGCAATACCCTTAATTGAGGCAACACCACCCGCTAAAATCACGTAATCCACTTCGTTGTACTGACTGGAAGAAAAGAAGAACTGAAGTGAACGGGCAACCTGCTGTACCACCGCATCCTTGAAGGGCTCCAGCACCTCTCTTTCATAGTCGTCAGGCAATCCACCCTGCTTCTTCGCCAAACCAGCCTCTTCAAGTGACAGACCGTAACGGCGCTGTATCTCTTCAGTGAGCTGACGACCACCAAATAGCTGTTCGCGCGTATAAATCGTCTTGCCATCAGCCAAAACACTGAGGGTTGTCATGGTGGAACCCACATCGACAATTGCTACCGTCTGATCCTCAGCGTCAAGTTCGAGCTGGGAGCTGATGAGCGAAAATGCCCGTTCAACCGCGTAGGCCTCAACGTCCACTACCTTGGTAGTGAGACCGCCTATTTCGAGCGCATCTTCGCGAAGCTCCACGTTTTCTTTACGACACGCCGCCAGCAACACATCCACTTGTTCCGAATTGGTTTCAGACGGGCCTAACACTTCAAAATCAATAGCCACTTCATCGAGGGGATAAGGAATGTACTGATCAGCCTCTACCGATATCTGACTTTCGAGCTCTTGCTCGCCCAAGCCAGCGGACATCTGAATGGTTTTGGTGATCACTGCAGAACCCGCAACGGCAACAGCGGCAAGCTTGTTATTGGTGCGCGATTTTGCGACCACTTTTTTGACCGATTCGCCTACCACTTCAGCGTCATTGATATTCTTCTCAACCACGCTATTTTCAGGCAGCGGCTCAACCGCATAACTCTCTACCCGATAACGATCACCACTGCGAGTGAGCTCAAGCAACTTCACGGATGAAGAGCTGATATCAATACCCAGCAGTATGTCGTTTTTCTTTCCGAATAATCCGAACACAAGAAAACCCAACTAGAAAATGGTGGCAATTTTGAATGAGGCCTGCGGGTTATTCCTGACACAGTGCCTCAACGTACAAATATTTACTAAAACCACTCAGAAAAAAGACGTATAATCCGCCCGTCTTAAATTAAAGCTATTTCTTAGATAATAGACCTATATTTTTAACTTGCTAGGAAAAACATGCCCCGTTTTGTGAGACTTTCGACCTTTTTGGGATGGGCCTTTGCATTACTCATATGTGGGGCGGGAGTCGTCATCACATCCTTCTTCCTTTATCTCACTCCCGGACTACCAGAAGCACAACAACTTAAGAACACGCAATTACAGACCCCGCTGCGCATTTACTCCCAAGACAATAAAAGAATAGCCGAGTTTGGCGAAAAAAGAAGAACCCCCATAAGCGTGTCGGACGTACCTCAAGATTTGATCAATGCGTTTATTGCAGCAGAGGACAATCGCTTCTTTGAACACAAAGGCATCGACATCAAAGGCCTATTACGCGCAACGACTCAGCTGATTTCGTCAGGCCGCATCAAGTCAGGTGGCAGTACGATCACCATGCAGGTGGCAAAGAACTTCTTCTTGTCACGAGAACGGACATTTACTCGCAAGTTCAACGAAATCTTTTTGGCGATTCAAATTGAGCAGACCTTGAGCAAAGGCGAAATTCTGGAGCTTTATCTCAATAAAATTTATCTTGGAAACCGCGCTTACGGCATCCACGCTGCTGCACAGGTCTACTACGGCAAGTCAATCAAAGAACTCTCTCTCGCGGAAGCTGCGATGATTGCCGGCCTACCCAAAGCACCCTCCGCATACAATCCGCTCGCAAACCCGGAGAGAGCACTCATCCGACGCAACTGGATTCTCGACCGCATGCTTGAGCTGGGTATGGTCTCGGTTGCTCGCCACCAGGAGGCGATCAGTGAATCCGTCACGGCGAGCTTTCATGGCGGCAAACCTGAACTGGAAGCCCCCTACGCCGCCGAAATGGCAAGACTGGAAATCATTAAACGGTTTGGATCTGATGCCTATACAGCCGGATATACAGCCTACCTCACTATCAATAGCGCGTTGCAGCGCGCTGCCAATCAGGCCCTCAAATCTGGCCTCGATGCCTACGATCGTCGACACGGGTATCGCGGCCCGCTGGCCAGCATTCCACCACAAAAACTCGAAGCAGATGATGACAAGCTGGTCGCCCACCTGCATTCCATAAAAAGCGCCTCCCACCACACCCCCGGCCTGGTACTCAGCACAGAAAATGACACGGCCGTTGTCATCACTCGAGACAGATCTCGCGTTGAACTTGACGCGACAGCCGTAGAATGGGCCGCCCCTTATGTCAGTGTCGACCAGGTGGGTCCAAAACCGACAAAACCGGGTGAGATACTTAACCCCGGTGACATTATCTTATTGACTCGCTCCTCCGAAGATCAATGGGTGCTCGCCCAAACGCCTCAAGCACAAGGCGCCTTGATATCCCTATCCGCCGAGAACGGCGCCATTCAGGCAATCACCGGCGGCTATGACTTTGGCTTGAGCCATTACAATCGCGCCACACAGGCCAAGCGCCAACCCGGATCGAGCTTGAAGCCATTTATTTATCTCGCAGCACTCGAACAGGGAGCCACCGCAGCAACCCTGATTAACGATGCCCCAATCGTATTCGATGATAAAAATCTCGAGACTGCCTGGCGCCCAGAAAACTCCAGCGGAAAGTTTTATGGGCCAACCCGGCTGCGCAAAGCTTTATATAACTCTCGCAACCTGGTCTCCATCCGGCTGCTCAAGCAAACCGGCATCACACCAACTATCGACACCTTACGACGCTTTGGGTTTGACCCCAATGCACTACCAAGAGATTTGTCCTTGGCACTCGGCAGTGCCGGCGTAACACCAATGGACATCGCGCGCGGCTACGCCATCATCGCTAACGGAGGGCACTATATAGAACCCTTTTTGATCGCACGCATTGAGGATGCCGAGGGCAACATCGTTTATGAAGCCGATCCCCTGACCGTATGCGACCAGGATTGCCAGCGAAAATCACGAGACGAAACTGCAGTAAGAACTGCACCACGCATCGCAGATGAACGCGCAGTTTACATTCTGCACTCCATGCTCAAAGATGTGATCAAGAAAGGGACTGGCCGAAGAGCTCAAAGCCTCAAACGCAGTGATATTGCAGGCAAAACGGGCACCACCAACGACCAAAAAGATGCCTGGTTTGCAGGCTTCAACACGCGTATAGCCACGACCGCATGGGTAGGATTTGACTCCCCCTCCACACTTGGCCGCCGCGAATACGGGGCTCGCGCAGCTCTGCCGGTTTGGGCTGACTATATGCAGGTCGCCTTAAAAGACACAGCAGAATCGCACATGAGACGCCCTAGCGGACTAGTCACCGTTCGGATCAACCCAGAAACCGGCGAAGCAGCACAACCCGGTGACCGCAATGCCATCTTTGAATTGTTCAGAAACGAACAAGCACCAAAAGCCAACACCATCACCCCCCCCGAGAGAAACACTGGCGAGCAAAGCAATCAAGCGCTCTCTCCCGAAGATATCTTTTAACAGCGCCAATTAAAACGCGTGCTTTAGCATAGAACAGCGGACATAAAAAAACCGGAGACAACGCTCCGGTTTTTTTATGTCTAACAGAACCGTTTGCGATTATTTCACATCCGCAACGGTTTTGAGCGGGTAATGCTCTGGGTAACCAAAACGTGCCACACCAGAATCCACTGCTGCACGAGCCACTGCGGCAGAAACAGCACC
>JAWWBW010000067.1:0-13338 GCA_033720775.1 Oleiphilaceae bacterium
GACGACACGAGATGAGGTTACCGAAGTGTCAGGGCGTGGTGTTGGGCTGGCTGCGACACGTAACGAAGTGGAAAAGCTGGGGGGATCGATCACCGTCTCGTCCACACCCGAGCAAGGCATGTGCATCACGATTCGCCTGCCCTGGTTATTGGAAAATACCGCCAAGTTACACACCGAGACCGAACAGAGCAAAGACTCCACGCTCGTGCTTCTGGATGTTTTAAAACAACACACCTACGCGTATCTCGCAAACGAAGGCGAACTTGAGGATATCCGCTTAGCGCCAAACCAGGCTGATATGGCAGCCATAAGCTTGAATGAAAGTAGCGTTTATGTGCGTATTGAGGCGCCCTATGAGGTTTGGGTGGTGTTTTATTTTGAGCAACCGCTACTGTCCTTTCTGGCACAAACGTTTTTGGATCAAACCGAGAGCCAAACCAGTCAAGAAGACTGTGCAGACATGGCGGCAGAGCTCATCAATATTATTGTTGGCTTGGGTACACAAGACTTGAACAAAAATGAAGAGCACTCCATATTGATATCCACACCATCTATGCTAAACAAAAGTAAAAGCATCGAAGCGATTGGTTCAGCGCGTTTTTATGCATCAAGGATTCAAACCCAACATGGCGATGTGCAAGTGTACGTGATGGCGCCGCAAGCGCTGTTTGATGAGCAATTAAACTATCTGGAAAGCAGTACATGATTTCATTAAACATTATGGTGGTGGATGACTCACCTATCACGATAAAGAAAATGCGCAAGTTGCTAGAAGACTTGGGGCACACGGTAGTGCAATCATGTAACACAGGAAAGGAAGCTGTGGAGTGCTATGCAGAGGTAAAACCCGACCTGGTAACCATGGATATTACCATGCCAGATATGGACGGTATTACCGCCACCAAGCAAATTATCGCGCAGGATGCCTCAGCCCTCATCATGATGGTCACCTCTCACGGCCAACAGGCCATGGTGCTCGACGCCATCAAAGCGGGAGCAAAAGGCTATCTCCTTAAACCTATCAAACTTGAAAACTTACGTGATTCACTCAACAAAGTGATCGACAGATACGTTTAGCACAGACGGCCTGCTATTGGCAGATCAGGCCTCATCCAGGCCTCGCTGCCCCACGTAATAACCTAAACCGTAGGAAGGCGTTGAGAAGGTAATCTCGCTGCCCTTGGCGAAGTACAGTAAATCTCCCGCTTTTGCATGCACTTCAGAGCCCGTTTCATCCAGGAGCACGAACTCACCATCAAGAACCAGCTTCATTTCATCGTAGGGATAGGTATAACGCAACGACTCCCCTTTTTCGAGCCGAAACAGGCCTGCGGTCATGGGCGCTTCGTGATTCTGCGACACAAGCAGATCACGCACGGCGGCATTTACACCTTCACCGGCGTCAAAACGCGTGAGTGACGCGCTTGCCATATCGGAAACATACTGTATGGGCATCATAAAGCTCCTCAATAGTGACAGATTATTCGCTGCGGTTTCCGCCATTAAAGGCCAAGAGCCATGCTTCAAAGTCCGCCGCGGCCACGGGGCGACTGAAGAAATAGCCTTGCACGGAGTCACACCCCAATCGACGCAACATATCGACCGCCTCCTGATTTTCAGCTCCTTCGGCAATCAGTTTGAGGTTCAAGCTATGGCCGAGTTCGATAATGGATTGAACGATTTGCACATCATGCTCGTCCTGATCAATATCCTTGATAAAAGACCGATCTATTTTAATGGCATCGACAGGCAGGTTTTTTACATAGGAAAGTGACGAATACCCTGTTCCAAAGTCATCCAGATCAATGCGAAAACCCATCTTGTGTAGCTGTTCCAGTGCACCTAGGGTCATATCGATATTACCCATAATTACGCTCTCGGTAATCTCAAGATGAAGTTGTGCGGGATGCGTGCCGGCTTCGCTGCATATGGTTTTAACCTTGTGGGCAAACCCCGCTTCAAGCAGGTTCAGTGTAGAAAGATTAACCGCCACACTCAAACCTCCGCCCACATTACGAGCACTCCAGTCAGCACACTGCTGCGCCGCTTGACGCAACACCCAGTCGGTAAGGTCTTCCATCAATCCGGTTTGTTCAGCCAGGGGGATAAACTGATCAGGAGGCGTGAAGCCATGGATAGGATGAATCCAGCGCACCAAAGCTTCGACGCCCTCTACGTTTCCTGACCGAAGATCAACTTTGGGCTGGTAAAACAGCACCAGCTCGTCCGCACTTATGGCGCGTCGCAATTCATTCATCATTGATAAGCGGCGAGAGTTGTATAGGTCTTTATCGCCATCATAAATGTGAACATTCTTGCCCAGCTGCTTGGCCTGATTGAGGGCTACGTCGGCTTTTTGCATGAGCAGTTTAAAGTCGGCGGCATGCTCGGGATATACGGCGATACCATAGGTCATGTGAATGCTAATCGGATTTCCCTCTAACTCGATGGGCCTGGCCATGCGTTGCTGGATAGTGCTGATTAGCGAGAGGGTCTCGGCCTCACCTACATTCTCCAATAGAATAGCGAACTCGTCAGTGCCGATATGAAACAAGGGCTGTTTTTCCAGCATACTGGCGAGTCGGTTGGCGATCATCTTAATCACGATATCGCCACTCTCGTGGCCAATGGCACAATTAATATCACGAAAACGGTCAAGATTGATCATCAGTACTGTCAGCGACTGAATAGCGCTGCGGGCGCGTACCAAGCGTCTGACCTTGTTGTCAAAGTCGGTGCGATTAGGCAGCCCCGTCAAGGCATTGTGATGCATGATATGCGTGAGTGCCGCTGCCTGCGTTTTACTCTCAATGTAGGCTTCTTTGAGCTTTTGAGCGGTCAGGTGGTTATTGATAGAAATGGTAGCGGTATTCGAAATATAGGTGAGTATCTCAAGATCATTCTGATTAAAGACCTGACCGTTTGCCTTTTCTGTGGCATTGAGTACCCCCACGGGACTCTCACTCGACTTTAGATTGGCCCACAGCATGGGCACCGACAGAAACTCGGCATCAACCCCCTCAGGCGAGGCTTCGATCACATCCAAATCTTCAACCGATCTGGCATAAATGGCCTGCCGGTTCTGAAATACCGTACCCGCCACCCGATCGCCCACCGATAAACGCGTCGAACGCACCACTTCCTCCGGCAAGCCCTTTGCAGCAGCAATCACCAGATGAGGCGCCCCCTCATTTTTGAGCAACATCAGTGAGACCCGTTCGCATTGTAATGCTTTGGACGTGAACAGCACGATGTAGTCAAGCGCGGCCTGAAAATCTTCAATACTGTTCAAGGTATTGGCGAACCCGTAAAGCTCTTTAAGCGAATTACCCTGCCGTTCTATCGTCCGTTCCAAACGATATTTCTCGATCATTTGATGCAGAGTGAGTGCAAAACCGGATTCGTCATCAATGGGCTTGGTGAGATAGCGATCAAGAAGTTTCTCATTAATTGCCTCGACCGCTGACTCGATACCGGCATATCCAGTCAACAAGACCCGCGCTGCCAACGGAGCATATTCACGCGCTCTAGCAAGAAATTCCGTTCCCTTCATGAGCGGCATTTTCTGATCGCTCACAATCATGGCGACTTCTTCGTTAATCTCCTGCATTTCTTTAAGAAATGCCAAGGCTTCATTGGGTGATTCAAAAAAGGAAAACCGTAGCCAACTATTGTCTTCGCGTAAGGTATTTAGCCGGTCAGGCAAAAGTAAGCCTAGCGAATGCAAAAATTCGCGATCGTCATCCACGCACACCACATGCATTTCCAATGTGGGCAAAGTATGTTCGGACATATGCGCCTCCCTTGCATTTTTGTCGTCTTATGACTGCACTCGACCTGATAAGCGCCGAAAAAGCCTCACTCGTTTCTAAGAAGTGGCATCAGAGTTTTTTATCACCGGCCGGATCTCATTGTCCCCGCCGTTACCCAACCCTTCTACGGGTATTCGCACAGTGAAAGTGGTGTGCCCCCCCTTGGTCGCCACATCAATGTTACCGCCATGTTTTTTCACAATACCCGACACAATGGATAAACCCAGCCCGGTACCTTTGCCAATGTCCTTGGTGGTAAAAAACGGGTCGAAAATCTTGTCAATAATATTCTGGGGAATGCCACCGCCATTGTCTTTCACGCTTACACAGGCCTGATTGTGCTCCACAAAGGTACGAATGCCAATACAGCCGTTAAAGTCCTCGCCCCGTTTATCAAACTCATCGAGCGCGTTGTTGATTAGGACAGTCCATATCTGATGAATCTCGCTGGTACAGGGGATACTGGGCAAGCTGTTATCAAAATCCAACTGCACATCAACGCCATGCTTTAAGCGGTTTTTATTCAATACCAGAGCGGTTTGGATCGATTCATTCAGATTGGTTGGCTCAACCCGATCTTTATCGGTGTAGGCATAAAATTTGAGCGCCTGAATGATGTCCTGAATTTTATGGGAGCTGGTGCGACAGATGCTCGCGGAGTTGGCGATATAGCCAGTCACCTCAAAGAGACCAAAGGCGGCATCAGACGCAAAACAGTCGATATACTGTTTTACCTTCTCGGTATTCACAAAATGAAAACTGGCCAGTGTGCTGGCACGCTCTCGCCATTCCTCAATACCCGCTTCGCGCAACACGCCTTCAACCTCTCTAACCGTTTTAAAATGCGGCGGCGACTCAATGCGCGAAGCCGACTCGATCACTTCTGCAAGCAGCGGAGAAAGGCGCGCAGTATCCAGTTTTTCTTGCACACATTGCACCAGAATATCGGGCAGATCGGTGACCACATCACGCATATGCAGCGACATATTGCTGATCGCCCCCACCGGCGTATTAATCTCATGCGCAATCCCCGCGATCAGCACTCCAAGTGAGGCCATTTTTTCACTCAGTACAATTTGACTCTGGGCATTTTTGAGATCTTCATAGGCGGTTTGCAGCTCGGCTGTCGCGTCTTTTACCTTCTGGTCGAGCTGGCGGTTGTGGCTTTCTATTTCCAATCGCGATTGCAGTAGATCTTCGGTCATTTGGTTAAATGACCGGGTAAGCAAGCCAAGCTCATCATGGCTGGGGTCTTCAATTTTAATGGCGTAATTGCCACTCGACACTTCTCGTGTCATACGCATCAGACGCGTCAAACGTTGTAACAGACTGGAGCGTAAAAACAAAAACAGGATCGCAATCGCCACACTGAGCACCACCAGCATAATCAAATAAATACGCTGCATGATTGACGAAAGAATATCGTTAATATCGTCGATCGATAATTGAATATCGATGGCACCGATCACGCGAGACCCCTGCAAAACCGGTGCAATAGAGCGAATAATCAATCCGGAATCTTTTGTTTTGACCATGGCCAGATTCGGGCGAGCCTTTTTGATGGCCTGAGCGATGTGCTCGTCATCCACCGGGTTTTGCTCCAGCACCGTAATACTCGGTGCGTAAACATCCACAATGCGGTTGTCGCTGAGGGTGTAATAGTGGATACCGTTAATGATGCGATAGTACGTAAGATATTTACTAATGATGGAGTTAATCGCGACTTGTTTGCGAAAATTAAACTCGTACTTGATGTCGTGGACCACGGAGGCCGTTAAAATCTCGGTGGTCGTGCGTTTCTGATCAAGTATTTGATCGTACACGATATCGCGGATAAACAACGACGCAGCCAAAATCGAAGCCACCACGGCGGTGATGACCATCACGATTAACTGACCACGTATTCCCAAGGTTTTCATTACTGCATGTTTACCTGTGTGCGAAAACGATCAATCGGAGCTAGGCACGATAGACACTATGGATGGTTTGTTGAATGACAACATCCGCATCTACCTGAACCGCAAACTGATACTTGTTTAGCCATTGAGAAACCGGGTTATGCGCAGCCGGGGCATAGCCACCCCAGGGCTCAAACATCGATTCTATCGATGGGTCCTCATTGAAACACAAGCGACCAGCCCGGCTGTGACGAATCATCCATTCTCGCAAGCCATCGTCGTGGCTAAGCAGGGTGTCGCTCAGTGCGAATCGATTGCGCTGTAACCAGTCAGACCACTGCTTAACAGGCGCAGCAGCCATCCAGCAAACTGGCCCAAAGAATCCTTGATGAACCATCACATCATCTGGAGCAGGATCTGCCACCAGTGTTGCCTGCATATAGGACTTATCTGTCTCACCACCACATACAATTCTAGCGGAATTACTTGCCTTCGCTCGTTCAAGCATTACCGTAGCCTGTTGCGCACTGAATAAGGGCCCAAGCTGCGTGCTTACCTCTCTAGGATCTCCCGGCTCCAGTTGTTTCATCTGTGCAGCCATTGCCTCAAGTAACTTTACCTGTCGAGCGGGCGTAACCAGAACGCCGTTTACAGAAGTGCATGTTTGGCCGTTGTAGCGTGTCGCCGCTTTGGTAATCAGCGACGCCGCATCTGCGATATCAAAGTCGTCTGCAACCAGTAATATACCGTTTCCTTCTCCGTCAATAAGTGCATGTTTACCGTGCAAATGCGCCTGGCGCAATATTTCAAGGGCAAACCGGTCACTGCCAATGTAGTGGATCATTTCTATTTCTGGACGCGCCATACACACATCCAAAAAATCTGCCGCCTTGCAATTAACCACAGCAATACAACCAACTGGTGGTGCGCACAAGGCGACCATCTCTGCCAGCCAGGCACCGGTTGCACCACATTGCTGAGACGGTCTCACAACAACGCGCGCGCCACTGAACAGGGCGCAGGCCATTGCCAATACGGCCAGCCCCAACGAGGCATTTTGTGGCACCATGATGGCCACACATTGCGCTGCCCGATGCACGATACGCATGTGGCGACTGCACCGTTCCGAAAAGACATGAGGCAAGTCATTGCGTTGCACGACCTCACACGCTTCTGCGTAACGCGGAAAGCTATCGAGAAAGTCAATCAAACCTAAGATGACTTCCTCGTTATCGGCGTGAATAAAACCGCTCTCTTCCTGATGCAAACTGCTGAGATTTTTCAGATCTTTTTGTACTTTGCACTTCAGACGGTCAAGAAACGCCAGAGTTTCGGATTGTGTAGGTACTTCCCCATGCAGAGCATCCATGGCCACGTGCAGCGAGCGCGTGTCCAATAGCGGAACCGTGGCAATCACCGAGCCATCAATAACCGATCGAACCAGATGGCCATCTCCCTCCTCGCTCGCCTGATCCTGCCAGAAGTTGCAAGCATTCATTACTGAATTCCGATGCTCTTCTGATGCGGATTCATAATGCCCCATTTGGTCAGAATGCGTGCCAACTCACCATTTTCCTTCATGGCTTTAATGGCTTGGTCGACAGCTTGCTTCAGACCTTTATCTTCATCACGAAAGGCAATCACGTAGTGACCCGGGGCAAAGGTTTCACCAACATTTTTGAATTTGGGATTGGTCGCTCCATAGGCTGCTGCAATAGGCGTATCGAGCACGACCGCGTCTACCGAGCCATCTTCAAGCTCTTGATAGCTGTATATAATTTCGGGGTTTATATGCACTTCTATTTCAGGAATACCACGCAGAATGTCTTCTGCGGCCGTACCAGATAGCGTGGCCACGCGCATGCCCTTCAGATCATCCAGCGTACTCACGCCGTCTGTTTCTTTTCGCACCGTAATTTGCTGCGAATAAACAAAATACGGCTCCGAAAACTGTACAATTTTGGCGCGATCTTCGGTGTTTTCAATCCCGTTCATGGCCATATCAAAAGCGCCTTTCTGCAACTCTGGCACCAGTGAATCCCATGCCCTGATCACCATCTCCTGTTTCACGCCCAACTGTTTGGCAATCGCTTTGGCAATATCCATTTCAAAACCGATGTATTGGCCTGGGTTATCCGGGTCCTCATAGACATAGGGCACCCCTCCGATCACATCAGCCCCCCACTTCAGTACGCCCTCCTTTTGGATTTTTTCGAAGGTCGTCATTGGCTTTTCGGGCTCGCTACTGCCGCACGCCGCGAGCAACGCGATAGCCGTTATTCCGGACAGGATACGATAGAGTGTTTTCATGCTTTGCTCCTATTTTGATCTTTTTTATGGTCCGTAAAGGTGCTGCTGTGTTTACCACCAGGCACACAAGCGCTGGCATCGTGGCTAACATAAAACCCAATTGCCATGCGAATGACGTTCAGATAGTCCGTTGGCAATGTAGCCAGCAATGTGGCAATTCCCGGCCCTTGTTGCTGAGAAAAGATGCGACGCAAATAAGGATAGACTCCTGGAACGCTATGGCGCATTTGCAGATAGTCCATTAACTTCGACTGCTGTTGATCGACACTTAAATCTGCACGCATCCGAATCTCCAATGCATGCTCCAGGATTGTTTGTGCGGCAAAGGCAACTTGCTTATCTACTGAAGTAATCGCGTCGGCCCCAGCAAGGCTAATGTCGTACTCCTGATGAAAATAATAGCCCGAAAAGCGATTACCATAATCGAGCAACTCATTGAGATCATAATGGCTATTGCTCAAAAAGGCGGACTCTACTCCCCCCCCTTTACTAATCGCCAATGCCGGTAATTCCCTCTTCACAAAATCCACATAACTGAGCCCGGTAGCCACTTCAACACGACGCGCGAAATGCTCAATGGAAGCCTTGTTAAGATCAAGATCGCGCAAAGGGTGCTCAAGCATTAATTGCTTCAGCATGGTAGGTGGCAATATTTCCAGCAAGCGATAGGACAGATCCCGATCGAGCTTTACTTCACCGTATCGCAGCGCTTTGGGAATCTGGCCACCAAAATATTCCTTCGATAAAAAACAGCTGACCACGTAACTCCCCAGTTCGCTGGTGTGTGATTTCGAGAACGCTTCGGCATCAATACCGTACAGGTTCCAACGTGCGGCACAATCGAGTTTCCAGCTTAGTTTTCCTCGCCATTCCTGGCGTGACAAATGCGTTCGATGCGAACAGGCTTTACAGGCAACATGCACTAAGTTGTCTTTGCATGTAAGTACTTCGGTTTGATCGATACGGCGACATTGAGGGCACTGAACGCGAAACAGATTACGCATCCCGAACTGCGGGAAGCGCGCCGAAATCGCCTGCTGAATTTCGTTATAACGCGCAAAAACAATATCGATATAGGGAGCGTAGTCACCGTATCGATAGGCACAATAGGCATCCATCACCACCGGAAAAATATCCAGGCGCCGTAATCGTTTGAGTAAAGCTTGTAGATAATGCTCGGCAAAACTGGCGTGGCAATCGTAGGGGTCGGGTATTTCTGCAATGGGCTGGCCTAAAAACTGAGAGAACTGCTCAATCAGTTTTTCGTCCTTGTTGACGGCAAGGCGTAACTGCCCTTCTCTAAGACCATCGTAGCTATCGTTAATCAAATACAACACCGCGTTTTGTCCAGCCTGCTGGCGTCGGCGTTGCGCGTGATCTCCAACCACAAACTCTCTCAAGAGCCGTTCGTCACCCAAGAATGCCGTTGTCGTCCCGGTTGCGACAATATAGGGATGCGCTTTGATATGACACCTCGCTTTCGTCTCGATCCGTCGGTGACATGGACGCGAATTCCATGCAGCTAGCTGAAGAAATGAACAGCAAGCTTTGCACCTTCGGCTAATCTGCCCCCGGTGCCCTCTCCGTCACTTTTGTTCACAGAAGCCCCCCCCTTTTGGTGCTAGCACACGCAATTCCATCGGGGCTGGACTTTGTCAGCAATCAGCCTGTATTTAATAGTTCATGAAAAGACGATGTGCCAGCCAATTCACATTTTTTTGATGATATCGCGACAGAAAGCCGGCACCGAACTGACTGCAACCTAACTCTGAAAGGGGTATACGTTGTTTAAGCTGAGTATCGCACTAAGTTCATCCAGGGCCCGGCGACTCTCTTCTAGCAACGACGGATCAGCCAGGTCGGCCTGCGTCAGACGGTCCCGGTAATGTTTATCGACCCAGGCATTAAGGCGCTCAAACTGCGTATCGTTCATCCATACATTTGGATTCACCGCAACGACTTCTTGTTCAGTGAGTACTACCCGCAGACGCAAACACGCGGGGCCACCGCCATTGCGCATGCTTTGTTTGAGGTCAAACACTTGGATTTCACTAATGGGACCACCTGCTTGCACCAGACTGTCGAGATAGTCTGAAACCGAAGCAATCTCACGACACTCCTGTGGCACCACGAGCAGCATCCGCTCATCATCCAGACTCAGCAGTTGACTGTTAAACAGGTAGGAGCGTACCGCATCCGACACGCTTACCTGATCGTGGTGCACAGTCACGCATATCAGTTTGGTATCACCCAGTTTTTCCTGCAGCTCGGCCAACACCCGCGGACCATCCACAAACGCCGCCTCGTGTGCAAACAGCACGTTGCGGTTGCTTACGGCAATCACGTCATTATGAAATACACCGGCATCAATCACCTCAGGTGTTTGTTGCGCCAATACGAAGTGCTCATTGCTTAAACCGTGACGCCGGGCAATTGCCTCGCACGCCTCGCGTGTCTGTCGGGCCGGAAAGCGACTGGGCGCCACCGCCTGCTCGTTAAAGCCCTCGCGCCCATACACGAAGAGTTCTACGCCCGCCTCGCCATAGTCACGGCAGAAGCGATTATGGTTAGCGGCACCCTCGTCCCCAAATTGGGCCGTGGCGGGTAAGGCTGCGTGATGGGCAAAATAGCGTTCATCACCGAACATGGCCTTTAGCATCCGCTCGGTGGTGGGCGGCTCGAGCGAGCGATGAAACTTGGCGTTGAGATTGGCGACTGAAAAATGTACCCGCCCATCGGCGGTATCGGCACTGGGCGATACCGTGGCGGCATTGGCCGTCCACATGCTCGACGCTGAATACACATTGGCCAGCAATTCAGGCGCCCGCTTGGCCGCCTTATTCAACACGGCGCTATCGGAACCACTAAAGCCCAGTGCTCTCAGCACGCTTAAATCGGGACGAGCCTGCGGCGCAATAATGCCCTGTTTGAAGCCGCGATCCGCCAGCGCCTTCATCTTCATGAGCCCTTGCTTTGCTGCCAGCTTTGGATTGGAGGCTTCTTTCAGGTTGGATTGCGAGGCGATGTTGCCATAGGAAAGCCCGGCATAATTATGGGTGGGCCCGACTAAACCATCAAAATTGGCTTCGACTGCGCGCATGGTAACTCCTAAAGTGTTAGTCCGGGTGACAGCTGTTCTGGCAGTGTCGGCACATCAGCCTCCATGGAGGCGACCGGATAAGAGCAGTAATCCGCCGCATAGTAAGCACTGGGACGGTGATTGCCACTGGCGCCTACGCCTCCAAACGGCATCGCAGAGCTTGCGCCCGTGAGCGGTTTGTTCCAGTTGACTATGCCGGCGCGAATCTCATTCAGAAAATGTTCATAGCGTTGCGCGTTATCACTTAACAGTCCGGCCGCCAGGCCATAACGTGTGGCATTGGCAAGCGCCAGTGCTTCACTAAAATCGGTGTAACGCGACACCTGCAGCATGGGTCCGAATACCTCTTCGTCGGGCACGTTGTCGAGCCCGGTCACATCAATAATGCCTGCCGACAACAAGCCCGTGTCTTTTTGCAGACTCTTCATTTCGAGTAAGGGTTTGGCTCCCAGCTCAAGCAGGTCGTGATAGTCATTAAGAATCGCGACGGCTGCCTGTGGAGAAATCACCGCGCCCATAAAAGGCTGCGGCTCAGCGTTATAGGCTCCGACCGTCAGACCCGCACTCACCTCTGTGAGGCGCGCCAAAAAGGCATCACCCGCATCGCCCTTGGGTACCAGCAAGCGCCGAGCACAGGTGCAACGCTGGCCGGCAGAAACGAATGCAGAAAACACCGTATGGTGCACCGCCGCATCCATATCGGCTACCTCATCGACAATCAGAGGGTTGTTTCCGCCCATTTCAAGCGCCAGAATTTTTTGTGGCTGACCACCAAAGTACTGGTGAAGAATACCTCCGATTTTGGAACTTCCGGTAAAAAACAGGCCGTCGATGCCGGCATGGCGCGATAGATACTGGCCACACTCTTTTCCCCCTGGCAAGAGCGCGATCACACCTTGAGGCAAGCCTGCCTCGAGCCAGAACTTAACCATCTCTTGCGCCACAAGGGGAGCATGCTCGCTGGGTTTAAATAACACCGCATTGCCGGCCAGTAACGCCGGCACAATATGCCCGTTGGGCAAATGTCCTGGAAAATTATAGGGTCCGAATACCGCAACAACGCCGTGCGGGCGATGCCGCAACACCGCTTTGCCCGCAGCACTATCGAGGTTCTTTTCGCCCGTGCGTTCCTCATAGGCCTGTGCCGAAATGGCTATCTTGCCGATCATGGCAGTCACTTCGGTGCGACTTTCCCATAAAGGCTTGCCGGTTTCTTTGCCAATGCACTCGGCCAGATGCTCCCGCTTGGCTTCGAGCAGTTCCCGATAACGTTCAACGATCTCCAGGCGCGATTTATAGCTGTAACGACTCCATGCCGGAAAAGCCTTTCGCGCAGCATCAACGGCACGATCAATATCGGCCTCACCCGCCGAGGTCCCGAACCAGACCCGTTCCAGTGTTACCGGATTGCGTGATTCAAAGGTGGGTCCACTGCCGCGCAGCCAGCCTCCCGAAATCATGACATCGGTTGCACTCATTAACCATTCTCCTTGTAACGCAGCGGGATAATACGTAAGGCATCGCCCATCTCCACCTGCATGTGTTTCGCGGTCTCTTCAGATAAAGCCACGGTATCGTGTTTCACCGCCTCTGCACACACCAGCGTGGCGCAGAAATTTTCGAGACCGCAATTCGAAACCAGATAAAACGCGCTGTCGTCATGCGCTTCGGGGGCATGTTTGGCCACGAGCGCATAACGCAGACTGCTCTCGCGTATGGCGCGTACATTACGTACGAAACACTCCACGATGGGCCCAGCGTCGAAAATGTCGACGAAGCCATTAAAGTTGAAGCCTTCACTCTTCAACATCTGCAAGGCCGGGCGAGTGTTTTCATGCACTTCACCCACCACTTTTTGGGCCTCGTCAGAAAGAAATGCTAAATAGATGGGGTATTTGGGCATAAGCTCGGCGACGAATGATTTGTTACCCAAACCGCTCAAATAATCGGCTTGCGAGAAATCCATTTGAAAGAATTTACGCCCCAAAGACTCCCAGAAAGGAGAACGACCCTGCGCATCGGAATAGCCGCGCATTTCTGCAATTACCTTGTCGCTGAACAGATCGGGATACTCTCGCATAAATAAAAAGCGGCTCTTCGACAAGAGCCGACCATTGAAGCCATGACGGTAATCGGCGTCCAGAAACAGGGAACACACCTCGGAGCAGCCCGTGAGATCATTCGTTAGGTAGAGTGTTTCGTTCGTGGTGTGCACCCC
>JAWWBW010000068.1:0-13239 GCA_033720775.1 Oleiphilaceae bacterium
CAGCATTGCTCACCTTTGTCTACCGGCTAAAAGGCAGTGCCGGTGCAGTGCTGGCGCAGCTATATGAACTCGAAAGCAAGGCCGCGACGCGTGGTGAATCAGGTGTCGTCATCACCAGTATTCACCAGGCTAAGGGTCTGGAGTGGGAGCATGTATTCGTAACCGGGTTGCATGAAGGGCAGATTCCATACGTGCCACGTAAAGAGCCCCTGTCAGGCGCAGCATGCGAAAGCGAAAGGCGTTTGCTCTATGTTGCAATGACCAGGGCAAAGCAAAGCCTGCACCTGTTTTGCCCTAATTCCAGCGCGACCCCCGCTTCCCGGTTTGCGCAGGAGTTACAGTTTGAACTATCAGACTTTTTGGGGCACGCCATCCACACGCAAAAACACCCCATCGAGTTACCCGCAGCCATGTCAAATTCCGCGATTGCTGTCGACTATGCAAAAACCGTCAATGTAACGCTAAACGCAGCGCTACCAGATCTCCCCATTTGGAAGGCCAACCTGATCAAACATAAAGTATTTGGTGAAGGACGCGTGCTGGAAGAAGATGGCGCAGCATTTACGGTCAGCTTTAACGACGAGGCGACGCGTACTTTTGTGAAGCAGGGCGCCGAAAAGCATTTCTGCATACTCGATTCGGCATAATCCGGTATGGAATAAGCCGTTGGGTCAATCCCTATTAGGCAAAGTACGAATGCCTCCCATTTCGTTGATCGCAACGTAAATGAAAACACCCTCGGTCACTTTTGCGGAATTCTCACCTCGGCTGTCTTTTACATACACCTCCACTTTTATTTTCATGGAGGAACGTCCGGTATCGAGTAAATCGGTATAACAACTTACGTGATCTCCGACTGACACTGGCGACATAAACTCAATACGCTCCATCGCCACCGTTGTCGCCCGGCCCTTGGAAATTTGGCCAGCACAGGCAGCGGCGGCCAGATCCATTTGTTGTATCAGCCAGCCAGCGTAGATGTCTCCGTGGGCATTGGTATCTCGAGGCAAAGCCTGTATCTGTAGCATTAATTGGCCACTAGGCGTAGGCATAGAATCTCCGGCTCTCATCTCACACTGCTTCCTGATTTAAGATTGTGAATACAATACTGTTCAGTATAGCCAAGCCCCCAAACAGTCCAGCCGACTCGGTAAAAAAAAGTAAACGGGCCTCAACTTATCTACCATTACTGCAAGTTGTAACATTAGTGTCATATTCACGACCTATATTGCTCACAAACCAGAGCCATAACTCAATTTTAATTGGCAGGTTGACGTAATCAGATGATGAACATTTAGGAGAACACAATGAAACTGAAGAAATTGATGGGTGCTTTCGCCCTCTCTGCATTGACCGGTATCGGTGCTGTTCAGGCCGAAGTGGATCCCAACCTGCCAAACTACGAAAAAGCCAGTGGCGTATCCGGTAACTTGAGCAGTGTGGGTTCCGATACATTGGCCAACCTGATGACTCTGTGGGCAGAAGACTTCAAGCGTAACTACCCCAACGTAAACATTCAGATTCAAGCCGCCGGTTCTTCAACTGCCCCCCCTGCTCTGACTGAAGGTACCTCCAATATCGGCCCCATGAGCCGCAAAATGAAAGACAAGGAAATCGAAGCCTTCGAGAAGCGCTTTGGTTACGCTCCGACTGCTGTACCCGTTGCAATCGACGCGCTGGCAGTCTTTGTACACAAAGATAACCCGATCGAAGGCATGACAATTGCCCAATTGGATGCGATCTTCTCTTCTACGCGTAAGTGTGGTTTTGACAAAGACGTCACCACCTGGGGTGACCTGGGGCTGAGTGGCAGCCTGGCAGGCCAGAGCATTCAGCTGTTCGGTCGTAACTCAGTTTCTGGTACCTACGGTTACTTCAAAAAGAAAGCACTGTGTAAAGGCGACTTCAAAAACAACGTGAACGAGCAGCCCGGTTCGGCTTCTGTTGTTCAGGGCGTATCAGAATCCATCAACGGTATCGGCTACTCGGGTATTGGTTACACTACCGCATCCGTTCGCGCACTGCCTCTGGCTAAAAAAGCGGGTGCAGATTATGTAGCAGCTACTTCTGCTAATGCCGTCACGGGTAAATACCCCTTGGCACGCTTTCTTTACGTATACGTGAACAAGGCTCCCAACAAGGAACTGTCCCCAATTACAGCAGAGTTCCTCAAGCTGGTACTTTCCAAGCAAGGTCAGGAAATTGTTAATAAAGACGGTTACGTACCCGTACCAGCGAAAGTAGCAGAAAAACAGTTGGCGGCATTGGGCCTGAAATAAAACTGTAAAATTTCTGACACAATAGCCTTCCCCCATTTATTGGGGGAGGGCTTTTTGATGTATACTCGCGCCAATTTTGGCTCTGGCTATTACTTCAGTCTGTCAAGCGCAGACCAAGTCAGATCGAGTGACTTGACAGAACATCATCAAACCCTTTGAACCAACTGAAATCCCGGACATCCTTATGAGCGACTCCGCTGTGACTCAGGCTCCCGAACTCGATTTTGACAGTCCCCGCCTGGTGCGCCACCGTAAAAAGCGCAACCTGAAAGACCAACTGGCAAAATACTCCATCGGATTTGGCGGTATTAGTGTCATTATCGCGATCACCCTGATCTTCTTCTACTTGCTTTACGAAGTGGCGCCACTGTTTAAATCGGCCAGCATCGATTACGTCAGCGAGTATCAGATACCTGCCCCTGAACATGGCAAAACCTTATACAGCGCAATAGAAGAACAGAGCGAGAAGGCCATGCGCCTGACCGACCAGGGCAAGGTCGTGTTCTTTAATGCCATCGATGGCACGATTCATTCGGTTGTTGATCTGCCGCTGAGTAATGGACAGCGTGTTACCAGTGTCGCGGAAGCGGACCCAAGCAGTCGTACCGTGGCAGCGGGCCTAAATGACGGCAGCGTATTCTTGTTTAAGCACAGCTACAAACACACTTACCCCAATGATGTTCGTGTCATTGATCCGTTTATCGAATACCCGTTTGGTAAAGAGCCAATTGAACTGGATGATGATGGTCTGCCGCTCACTCGCGTGGCACTCACGCTGACGGAATCAGCCATTCTGGTCGTTGCCGCAAACAGCGAGAATGCGCTGTTTGCCAAGCGCTTTACCAAAGAAGAAGACTTTCTGAGTGGCGAAACCCGTCTCGAACCGGAAGATGTTGAGCTCCCGCCACTAAGTTTTGAGCCCGAGTTTGTGATAGCCGAACCGGGCATGCGCTGGCTCTTTGTTGCGACCCAAAAAGGCAAAATTCAGGTTCTCGACCTGTTCGGCAGCGATGGCGCCAGTATAAACAGCACCGTAGCCATCGGTGATACCGGGACCCGTATTGTCGACATGCGCCTGTTACTTGGTGGCTCCTCACTCCTGGTTGCTGACAATCACGACCAGGTCAGCCAGTGGTTTATGGTACGCGACGACGACAATGCGTATAGCCTGCAAAAAGTGCGCAGCTTTGAGCATAGTGGCGGCGATATTCTGGACCTTGCCATTGAACACCGTCGCAAAGGTTTCGTCGTGGTCGATGCCGACGGCGAGCTGGCCATGTTTAATACCACGGCGCACTCCCGGGCACTGGTCGAACCCGTCAGCGATAGCAAGATAGCACGCGTAACACTCTCACCGCGCTCCAACCACGCACTGATCGAAACAAGTGATGGCAATATGCGCTGGTGGCACATCGACAACGAACACCCCGAAATTTCATTTTCGGCCCTGTGGGGTGAAGTGTGGTACGAAGGCTATCAGGAGCCCGATTACATCTGGCAATCCTCCGCCGCCAACAACGATTTTGAACCCAAATATTCCCTGTCTCCACTGGCCTTTGGTACCTTGAAAGCGGCATTCTATGCCATGCTTGTCGCCACGCCGCTGGCCATTTGTGGTGCTCTGTATACGGCCTACTTTATGTCACCCGCCTTACGCCGCAAGGTCAAACCTTCCATTGAATTGATGGAAGCCTTGCCTACGGTAATACTGGGCTTTTTGGCGGGTCTGTTCTTCGCCCCGTTTATGGAGAAACACCTGCCAGGTGTCTTTGCCATCCTCATCATTACGCCCTTGCTGATTCTTGCCTTCGGGTTTATCTGGGCCAATCTGCCCAATACCATTCGCCAAAAAGTGCCTGAAGGCTGGGACCCTCTTTTGTTAATTCCCATCCTCATCGCGGGCGGCTGGTTCAGTCTCGAAATCAGTCCGGCACTGGAACAAGCCTTCTTTGGCGGCGATATGCGTAGCTGGCTTACTAACGAAGCCGGCATCGACTTTGATCAACGAAACGCCTTGGTGGTTGGCGCCGCAATGGGCTTCGCGGTGATTCCCACTATTTTCTCGATTACCGAAGATGCCGTCTTTAGTGTGCCCAAGCACCTTACCTACGGCTCACTGGCACTGGGTGCAACGCAATGGCAAACCATGGTACGCGTCATTTTGCCTACCGCCAGCCCCGGTATTTTCTCGGCAGTCATGATCGGCATGGGTCGCGCCGTTGGCGAAACCATGATCGTGCTGATGGCCACGGGTAACACGCCCATCATGGACATCAACATTTTTGAAGGGATGCGTACGCTCTCGGCCAATATCGCGGTTGAGATGCCAGAGTCCGAAGTGGGTAGTACACATTACCGCATCTTGTTCCTGGCAGCGTTCGTACTGTTCCTGTTTACCTTCGTCGTAAACACCTTGGCAGAGTGGGTGCGCCAGCGCCTGCGTAATCGTTACAGCGTAATTTAAGGGGGAGACCACGATGCGAGTTTCACTGCAAAAATGGGTCAAAGACGGCGACCCCTGGATTTGGATCAACGCTGGCGCCGTTGCGATCAGTATGATCATGGTATTTGGTTTGCTGTTCCTGATTGCCTCACGCGGTCTCGTCCACTTCTGGCCACATGACGTCATGGAAGCCGAATTTGTCGCGAAGAATGGCGAACGTTCGCTGATTATCGGTGAGCTGGTAGAAAGCGAAATGGTTCCTGCGGCGCAGCTACAAGGCGCCGGTTACTCCGTGCCGCAGGGCGTAGAGTTCATGCAGCGTAACCTGATGAAGATCGGCAATCGGGACGTCAACGGCGCCGACTTTCGCTGGGTTGTTGACGATTCGCTTGAGAACCGCCGCTTCCCCGAAGAAATCATGGTATTGGAACGCCGGGAATGGGGTAACTTCTATGGTTACCTCAAGCAGGTAAAAGAAGCCGGACAAGTCGTTGCCGAGGGCGATAAGGCCTGGCCCGAGCTGGAGAAACGCATCGCTCGCGCCCTGGAGCTTTACGCTCAGATTCATGATATCGAGAAGGTAGAAATTGGTGGCATTAACAGTCGCATGGAGCGATTGCGACTAAAGGAACGTCGACTGGAGCTTGAGGGCGAAAATACCCCCGAAAATCTGCTGTCCATCGAAGAGGACCGTGCGGAGCTGGATGCGGAGTATCAGGCTCTGCAACAGCGATTGATTCAACTGTATGAACAGATTAACCGCGACAGTCTGGTCGCCACCACCATGGGCGGCCAGGAGCGGACCATCGATCTGGCCAAGGTTGTACACGCTTATCAGCCCAATGCCATGAGCATCGCCGATAAAATCGGCTTCTACATCGGCAAGCTGTATGAGTTTGTGAGTGATGAACCACGCGAAGCCAATACCGAAGGCGGTATCTTCCCGGCTATCTATGGCACCGTATTAATGGTGATTGTGATGTCCATTATGGTGACGCCCTTTGGCGTCGTCGCCGCGGTTTACTTGCGCGAATATGCACACCAGGGCAGCCTCACCCGTCTTATTCGCATCGCCGTGAATAATCTGGCGGGTGTCCCGTCCATCGTTTACGGGGTATTCGGTTTGGGCTTCTTTATCTACTTTATCGGTTCGGGTATCGATCAGGCCTTCTTCCCGGAAGCCCTCCCCTCGCCCACTTTCGGCACGGGCGGTCTGTTATGGGCGTCTATTACCCTCGCGATTCTTACCTTGCCGGTCGTGATTGTGGCCACAGAAGAAGGCTTGGCCCGTATCCCGCGCTCCATGCGCGAAGGTAGTTTGGCATTAGGTGCGACCAAGGCCGAAACCCTGTGGCGCGTGATACTGCCGATGGCCAGCCCTGCCATGATGACCGGCGTGATTCTGGCGATCGCCCGTGCGGCCGGCGAAGTCGCACCACTCATGCTGGTGGGCGTTGTAAAACTTGCACCGTCGTTACCGCTTGATGGCAACTACCCCTATTTACACCTGGATCAGAAGTTCATGCATTTGGGCTTCCATATCTACGATGTTGGTTTCCAGAGCCCCAACGTCGAAGCAGCCCGACCGCTGGTTTACGCCACGTCACTGCTGCTGGTCATCGTCATCGCCCTGCTTAATTTAACCGCCGTGGCGATCCGAAATCGACTCCGCGAGAAGTACAAAGCTCTGGAAATGTAGTTTTAGACTAGTATTGTAGGTAACTCTCATGACTGAACTTTTAGACAGAGAACATAACATGCACGAGGAAAACAAGGCATCAGCCCCTCAAGACAATCAGGCGGAGTCAGATGGCGGCCGTACTCATTCGATCGATATCAGCTCGATACAGCGCAAAGAAAATGTGCTGCGTCTTGAGGACGAGACCATCAGTCTCGAAGTCAAAGACTTGCGCCTGAATTATGGTGAAAAAGAAGCCTTGCACGGGGTCAATATGAAGATCCCACAAAAGCGCGTTACCGCCTTTATCGGACCATCAGGTTGCGGTAAATCAACGCTGCTACGCTGCTTTAACCGAATGAATGATCTGGTTGATGGCTGTACGATCAACGGTCAGATCCTGTTGGAAGGGCAAGACATTTATGATCGCAATATCGAAGTGGCTGAGCTACGTCGCCGCGTCGGCATGGTGTTTCAGAAGCCCAATCCCTTCCCCAAAAGTATTTATGAAAACGTCGCCTATGGCCTGCGGATTCAGGGCATCAACAAAAAGCGTGTGCTCGATGAAACGGTCGAATGGTCCCTGCGCTCGGCAGCGCTGTGGGATGAGGTAAAAGATCGCCTCAACGACAGCGCACTGGGTCTTTCTGGTGGTCAGCAACAACGTTTGGTTATCGCGCGTACTGTGGCGGTGAAACCCGAAGTACTGCTGCTTGATGAGCCTGCGTCAGCATTGGACCCACTGTCGACACTTAAAATCGAGGAGCTGATCCACCAGCTCAAGAATGATTACACCATCGTGATTGTTACTCACAACATGCAGCAGGCGGCACGGGTCTCAGACTACACCGCCTTTATGTATATGGGTGACCTGATTGAGTTCGGCAACACTGACGAGCTCTTTACCAATCCGGCGAAGAAACAAACTGAAGACTACATTACCGGCCGATACGGCTAAGTAATGGCGTTTCGCCCTGCACTGATGCGTCAGAGGTAACTATGAGTATTACAACAAAGGAAAGTCATACCCAGCACATTTCTCAGCAGTTCAATCAGGACCTGTCTGAGTTGCGTAATCATTTGCTGGCCATGGGAGGCATGGTCGAGCGCCAGGTGAGAGACAGTGTTGATTCACTGATGCGTGGCGACACGGAGCTTGCAGAAAAAGTGCGTCAAAAAGAAGATGACGTGGACGCAATGGAAGTCACCATCGACGAAGAGTGCACAGCAGTTATTGCACGCCGACAACCTGCAGCCAGTGATTTAAGACTCGTTATGTCGATTATCAAAATGGTGGCCGACCTGGAACGTATTGGCGACGAAGCCAGCAAGATCGCCAAAATGGCAATCAATATCTCTGAAGAAGGCAAGTCACCAAGAGGCTATGTAGAAGTACGCCACATTGCAGATCACGTTGTAAAAATGGTGAATTCCTCTCTCGACGCTTTTGCGCGCTTTGATGTCGACATGGCCCTCGAAATCATGAAAGAGGACAAAGCTGTCGATGCGGAATATGGTTCCGCGATTCGCTCACTGATGACCTTTATGATGGAAGATCCTCGCAGTATCTCGCAGGTGCACAGCGTGATGTGGGTACTGCGCGCTTTGGAGCGCGTGGGCGACCATGCCGCCAATATCGCAGAGCACGTGATCTTCATGGTACGCGGCAAGGATGTGCGTCATATGCCCGTCAGTGAAGCGGTAGAACTGCTCGATAAAGGGCGCTAGTCCCTACTATAAAAAAAGGCGCCGCAATGGCGCCTTTTTTGTTTCCTCTAGCCTCATCAAAGCTGCTTGAGCTTTTCTGTGTAGGGCGGCCAGCCCAGCGGTTTGCCTGCGAGTAGATGCAAGTGAACGTGGTACACCGACTGCCCGCCGTCTTCATTGCAATTCATCACCACGCGATAGCCATTTTCTGCAAAACCCTGCTCTGCAGCATAGTGTTTGGCAACCCAGAATAAATGTCCGAACAGAGCTTTGTCTTCTTCGGTCATATCATTAATCGTGGCGATAGGCTTTTTGGGAATGATCAATACATGCACCGGCGCTTGAGGTTGTATGTCCTTAAAAGCCAGACTCAGTTCGTCTTCATAGACAATATCTGCGGGGATTTCACGATTAATGATTTTGGTAAATAAGGTATCACTCATGTCCCTTTCCTTATGTAGCGATTAGCGTGGTTCTGCCAAACGGGGTTTGTCACCAGCCAGACCGACTGCGTAACTCAGCACCTGACGTTTGATGGGCCCGGTTCGCTGAGCCAGACCCAGGCCGATATTGCGCAGAATGGTCAATGGCAGGCGTTCATTACTAAAGCCATAGTAGAACAAATCCATCATCGCCATCATAGCCTGATTTTCCCGACGGCGACGTTTCTCATATTTGGCCAGCAGTGCATCGAGCCACCAGTTTTCTCCTGCCAACGCCGCCTGCGACACAATCTCAATCAAAACGGCAGCATCCATTAGGCCGAGATTGACACCTTGCCCAGCTAAGGGGTTAATCGTATGTGCCGCGTCGCCCACCAGCACTACGCCTTTCGCATGGTAACGCGAGGCATGAGACTTGAATAAGGGAAAAGCGCCTCGCGCTACCACCATCTCAATGGGAGGCAAGGTGTTTGGAAATTGCTCTCGCAAGGCCTCGACCAGCTCTACATCAGGCATACGTTTCAAGGCCTCAACCTGTGCCGGGCTATCGTACCAGACCAACGAGGCATAGCACTGGTCAGCGACGCTGGCCAGAGGCAAAAAGGCAACAGGCCCCTCAGGTCGAAACATTTGCCAGGTGATGTCTTGCTGCGCGCCTTGATAAGCAACTGTACAGGCAAATGCCGATTGCTCGTAACGCTCACTGTATTGCCCCAGCCCCGCGGCAATACGCGAGGGTGATTGCGCGCCTTCAGCACCCACAATCAGTTTGGCCGATATGCGCGTGCCGTCATTCAATTCGAGGTGTTTGATATCCCCCTCAAGGTGATACGCATCTACTTTAGTTGGGCAAAACAGATGAATACCGTCTTGCTGCGCGATGCACTGATGCAATGCCCACTGCAAATGATCGTTCTCGAGAATGGTGCCGAGATGTGCGATACCGGCTTCATCAGCCGTGAACTCGGTACGCGCCCACTTGGAAATATCCGGTAATAAGCGCGCCAAACCATTTTTAGGAGGCCGCTCATTCACAGCGAGTCGACGGTAAGGACACAAGCGCTCGGGCATGAGTGCCGACCACACCCCCAGATTGCGCAAGATTTGTTCACTCGCATAACTGATCGCCGACACACGCAGATGAGGTGTCTCATCCCGCCTCATGGACGGCACAGGCACAGGATCAACCAAGGCTACTTGCAAGCCTGCTTGCGCGAGACCGATCGCTACAGTCGCACCAACCATGCCAGCTCCCAGAACGACGACATCAAACTCCTGACTCATAATGCTACGGTGTGTCCTTGGAATACGTTTTGAATGGGCCTACATTATGCAACAGCCCTTCATGCATTGATATTGTAAGGAATCGTCAATATGCGCATTGCCAGTCGTTTTAGTTTGTTTGTCCTGTTTCTGGCGTTCATGTCATCGCATCCAATTGTCGAGGCATTGCCACAGCGAATAATCGACGGCCAGTCTCTGCCCTCACTGGCACCGGTGATTGAAGAGGCGGCACCGGCGGTGGTCAACATTGCGACCTACACCGTACAACGACGATATAGCCCCTTGTGGCAGTCTCCATTCTTCAGGCACTTTTTCGATATTCCAGAAGATTTTGATGAAACACGTCAGGTACAAAGCGCGGGCTCAGGGGTCATCGTAGATGCAACACGCGGCTATATAATGACCAATCACCATGTATTGGGCGGCTCCAAAGACATCGAAGTCACCTTGCAGGATGGTAGGCAGTTCAAAGCAAAAGTGATCGGCAGCGATGAAAAAGTAGACATCGCCCTGATTCAGATTCAAGCCAAAGACTTGAGTGCCTTACCTTTTGCTGATTCAGATTCACTCAAGGTAGGCGACTTTGTTATTGCTATTGGAAACCCCTTTGGATTGAGCCAAACCGTTACCACGGGCATCGTTAGTGCCTTGGGTCGCAACGGCTTGGGGATACAAGGCTATGAAGACTTTATCCAAACCGATGCATCTATTAATCCCGGTAATTCAGGCGGCGCACTGATTGATTTAAAAGGGCGACTCGTAGGTATTAATTCAGCCATTATTGCTCCGGCAGGCGGTAACGTGGGTATCGGGTTCGCCATTCCCACCAATGTTGCGCAAGCCATCATGCAGCAATTAATTAAGTATGGAGAAGTACGCCGTGGCGGCATTGGTGCGCGCTTTCAGGATCTTACTCCCGACCTGGCCGAAGCTTTTCGCCTGAGCACATTTCAGGGGGCTTTAGTGGCCAGTGTAGAACCCGGCAGTGCCGCCGAACAGGCGGGGTTAAAGGCCGGTGATATTGTTATCGAAGCGAACGGCCGACGCGTCACCAGCGCCAGCGATATGCACCATCGTATCGGCCTATCTCCGCTCGACTCAACACTGGATATGATCATTCTGCGTGAAGGTAAAAAACGCAAAGTAACGACAACCATTCGCGCCATCCCTATCCCTATTGCCAAGGGGGAAAATCTGTCACCCTATCTGGCGGGCAGCACACTCAAGGATCTGATTCCACCCGATCAGGAAGACGCCATCGGAGTCATCATCACGAGCCTCGAATCAGGAAGCTCAGCGGAGCGCATTGGGTTGAAAGTGGGGGATATTATCTTTGGCATCAATCGCACCCGAACCCGCAGCATTGCTGAGATGAAGGCCTATTTATCATCGCGCACACCCCAGGCACTGCGTTTGCGACGTGGCTATGAAGATCTGATTCTGTACCTGAGATAAATGTATGCATGAGGGCGGATCTCCGGGGGCGCGTTCAGGCCTGCCACGCCGGATCCGGAGATCACTGAAACGAACTGCTTAACGGGTTTGGATGATCAGGAAACTTTACGACGCGTCAACCATTCGGGTTTTTTCACGCCTATTTTGGCGAAACCCTCGGTCAACGTCATCGGGTGTGCCAAACGCATATAGTCAGTGAGATCCATTTTGATGACTTCGTGATGCGTACCCGCCCGGAAAGCGATTTCCCCTTCCTCATCAAAGCCTTCGTACATGTAGGTGGGCATATCATAGAGATTTCCAAAAGGAGGCATGGCGCCCACTTCACAATTCGGAAATCGATCCTGAAATTCTTCTTCTGAAGCCAGGCATACCAACTCCGTTCCCATCGCCTTCATAAATCGATCCCAGCGTATACGGCAAGATGCCGGAAGGACCACCATCGACATGCAACCGTCTAGGTTAACCATGACGGTTTTGGCCATCTGGTCGCCCTTTACGTTTATACGTTCTGCGATTTCTTTGGCAGTATAAGCCGGTGAATGCTCAACAGACACATAGTGTATGCCGTGCTCGTCCAGGTATTCTTTTAATTGATCAACTGGCATCGTTACAACCTCAACTTCTCAGCGGGCCCGACTCATAGGAAGGACCAATTTATGTGGCTGCGCGATCACTGCGCCGACGTTTTGTGCTACTTGCTATGACAATCAACTTACCTTTCTATTTGCAGACAACGTGATCCGTTCTCTACATATTAGTCACGATTAAACGCGCTTGGTAGTGTGCTTACGTAACTGAATATAAGCGTTGTTTATTACCGGGCGCTTTGCAAACACATAACGTCTGGTATCACAGTTTTTTGCAATGAAGGGTGTAAAAATAAGAAAGGGAGCACACTTTGCTCCCTTTAAAAACTGAATTAACGTATTTGCTAACCTGCCTGATGAAGATGCACATCTCGTTGCGGAAAGGGAATGCTTACACCTTGTGCATCAAATGCTTTCTTCACGTTTTCTTTCATCGCAAAGTTTACTGCCCAGAAGTCCGGCGTATTGACCCAAACGCGTACCGTAAAATTCACCGAACTGTCGGCCAGTTCAGATACCACTACAAGGTGCGCGGGATCTTTGAGAATTCTATCCTCCTGAGCAATCACACTTTCGATAATGCTTTTCGCTTTGTCGATATCATCGCCGTAGCCAATACCAAAAACGAAATCGACACGACGCGTGCTTTCTTTGTTGATATTGACCAGGCTGCTGTTTGATAACTTGCCATTGGGAATAATCACAACCCGGTTATCGCCGGTCTTCAGGATGGTATTAAAAATCTGAATTTCCTTTACTGTCCCGATAAAACCCTGCGCATCAATCACATCACCCACCTTAAAAGGCTTGAACATCAGGATCAGTACCCCGCCGGCAAAGTTGGCCAGACTACCTTGCAATGCCAAACCCACTGCGAGTCCTGCCGCGCCCAGAATCGCCACAAAAGAGGTCGTTTCAATGCCCACCATAGGAGCCACAGCGATCAACAGCACCGCTTTGAGAATGACCGAAACGAGATTGCTCATAAAGCGACCGAGAGTAGGATCGGCCTTGGAGGTAAAGTGTTTATCCGCCCCTTTCACCAGACGCTTGATCAGCCACAGACCAACAATCAGAGTCACAATAGCCAATACAAGTTTAGGGCCGTAGGTCAAACCCAGTGTCATCGCAGTCTCGGTCAACTGCCCCATTTGTTCACTCGCCTGTTCCAGTTCTTCCATTGTTTTCCCCTTGTTTTATTCAGCAAAATCCTTAGTGTGTGCACCAAGTTTTTCTCGATACGCATCATGACCATAGAACGATTACAACGCAATCTTCAACAAACGCTTGAACGCGGTAAACTCAAAGTGAGCCGCCCGGCGGGCTGCTCATCTATCGCGCTTTATCTGTATGATCCTGA
>JAWWBW010000069.1:0-12857 GCA_033720775.1 Oleiphilaceae bacterium
AGCCATAAACGCCCAACGCCCCAGCACACAGCACGATGAGTAAAACAGGCAACCACTTTACCAAGCGAGGTCGTTCAGCTTGCGGCTCGATAATGTCGGCCACCACACCCGCGACGGGCGCTTCTCTTTCGGGAGCTTTACGTGCCTCCAAGTCGCGCAGCATATCGTTGATGACACTCACAACAGACCACTCCCAATTGCAATTTTGGGCAGCATCTCAATACAGGCCAGCACCGCGACCGAGGGCCAAGGCAGCCATTCGAGCCGCGACCGTTTAATACTCTCGGTATCCGCAATAGCGCGACGCATGTGTTTTACCGTCACTACTCGCTGCCCCTCACCATAAGCCAGCATCAACGACTTATGACAAAGAATATTGACCAGTCGAGGGATTCCACGTGAAGCCTGAGTGAGCAGCGTAATAGCTCGCGCCTGAAACAGCCTGCCGCCCTGATAACCCGCCAGCAACATACGGTGGGAAATATAATGCTCGATATCGCGACGACTCAGAGGACTAATACGATGCGCAAACGTGATGCGCTGCCTTAATTGGCGTAAATGTTTTTGATCGAGCATGCGTTCCAGTTCAGGCTGACCAAACAGTACCACTTGTAATAATTTTGCCGATTCGGTTTCGAGATTAGTCAGCAGACGCAAGGCTTCTATGGTTTCTTCAGGCATCGCCTGAGCTTCATCAATAATCAGAACGACTTGTTTGCCTTCATTCGCAAATCGAATCAGACAATCGTTGATACGCTTGAGGGCCAGTACGTGCTTTTCTGACGTCACGTCCTGATTGAGATAACCATCGATTTGGTTATAGATCGGGTTAACCTGTTGTGCCTGCTGCGCCCCGAGCTCATCTGCCAACACACAATAAAGGGTTTCGGCGGAAAAGTGGGGATTGGGAATATAGGCCGTCACATAGTTGTCGCCCAATGCATTGAGCAGCTTACGACACAACAGGGTTTTGCCTGTTCCCACCTCGCCGGTAATTTTCAAAAAGCCTTCTTTGTTTTTTAGTGCTACCAGCAGCATCTCGAGACCCTGTCGATGGGTCTCGGATTGCAGAAAGAAGTGCGTATTGGGCGTTAGGGTAAATGGCGCCTCACGCAAGCCAAAGAATGCTTCATACATAGTTCACGCCTAGGGATAAAAGCGCGTTTCTGTGGGCGTCACCAACGTTTCACGCATCGCGCCAAAGCGATCTCGACTCGACTGAAGATCCGCCTTAATGGTGCCGTTATCGGTTAACGTAGGCCGCAAGAGAATAACAAGTTCGGTTTTTTCGCGCGCTTTTGCCTTCTGCTTAAACAACTCGCCAATCAGGGGCAAATCACCAAAGAAGGGCACCGAGGAATTGCTGTCTTCGTTACGACTTTGGATCAAGCCTCCAATCACTACAATCTGACCGTTCTCTGCGGTAATGACACTGTCAGATTCGCGTATCGTCGACAGGGCTAGAGGCAAATCGATTTCGCGGCCACCGACCACAATCAGCTTCTGCTGGTCATCGACCTTACTGATCGTAGGGTGCACGTGCAGAATGATTTTGCCTTCGTCGCTAATTTGAGGCGTCACATCCAATGCAATACCCGAGAAGAAGGGCGTCAGTTCAATGTCAGTGGAAGAAGAGTCGGTATCGTTGTCGGATTCAAAGTCGATATCGGTCACAAAGTATTCGTCAGACCCCACCTTGATGACAGCCTTCTGATTGTTGACTGTGGCGATGCGAGGGCTCGATAGCACTTGCACATTACCCTGAGTGCCCAGGAGCTCGATGGCGGTGTTAAAGTTGCCTAACGACACAGCCGATGCAAAGACACCACCGACATCACCTGCCGACACATTACGCGCCGACTGCACCAAATCGATAGACCGGCGCGGCGAACCATCACGGAATTGTCCGGCCTCGGCAAAACTCCAATCAATACCTTGCTGATAACCCTCACTAAGCTCCACCTCGAGTATTTTGGCTTCGAGAATAACTTGACGCTTCATGATCAATTCGGCGCTTTGTAAATAGTCAGTGACCGCGGCCAACTCTTCCGGATTCGCTCTCACAACTGCCACACCCGCCGCTGGCGTAAGCACCACCGAACGACCATCTTTGTTACCCACAATCAGCTTGAGCGCCTCTTCGAGCCCTTGCCAAAAGTTGCTTTCGCTACTCGTATTGATTTTAGTGCCGGTGCCACTGCTTGATGCTGCGGTGCTCCCTCCGCTGTCTCCACCCGAATCCGCGTTAAAAGTAATCTGCCCCGAGGCAACACGTGTTTCAGAGGCCCCCTTACGCACCACGTCGAGGTAGTTGATGGCAAACACCTTAGTGCGTAAACCGGTAGGAAACACCTTTATTAGTCGGCCTTTCTCCTGGTAGTCATAACCATACAAATCTTTGGTTACTTCCAAGACTTCGCTTACGGTAACGTCTCGCAAAGCCAGACTAATATTGCCGCTTACTTCCGGATGCACCACGATATTGCGACGCGTCCCCTCCACCAGCCCAGCAAAAAAGTCACGGGCCGGTACCTCATTCACTGCAATATCGAATCGTGGCTCACGCGCCACCTCACGCACAGGCACCGTTAATTGTGGCGTTAGCGCAGCCATCACATCTGAAGACATTTCGAGTGGGGCTGGTGCAGGTGCCAGAGCAGCATCAAGCTCAGCATTAATCTGATCGATGCTCTCGGTGTCATTGGCAGTGGGACTCTGCATGAGCGCGTTTTTGTGTGCGCAGGCACTTACGAGCATGGCTCCCACCGTCAACATAACCACTTTTTTGGTTTTACTACGCATGTTCTTTCTCATTGTTTGTCTTGCCCCGATGCTGCAATGGCGCACCTTACATTCGCTACTTTCTGATCTTCATTCCAGAACTCCCCGCTACATGGAGAGTGCGGCGCTGCCCTTCAACCAGGAGGCTGACCGATGTGTCGCGAATCGACAACACCCGGGCTCCTGAAACGTAATCACCCTCGGCAACTCGTTGACCATTGATCATCGCCATGGCTCGACCATCCGCTTTGAGGATGTAATTGAGCTTATAATTTCGGGCAACCGCTTTAGCCGGTTGCGACGCGCGCCAGCCATGAGGCTTGGTTGGGTCCACCAACTGCTCGCCATTCGCTAAAGTAAACGTCGTCTTGGCCTGTATCGGCAAGGCGAGCGCCAGCAACAGCCCGAAGAGATAAATGTGTTTAAACACCGATCCAATCCTCATCCAGACTCAAGGTACTGATTTGCAATATCACCTTGGCTTTCGGATAGCTGGTGACAGAGTAATCCAGCATGCGCCAATAGAAGCCTTTGGTTGTTTCAAGCTTTTGTAGAAATTCGAGGGTCTGGAAGAAACTACCTGATAACACCAGCTCAAAACCGTGCGCAAAAATCACCGCCTGATCACTACTGGCGGGAGCTCCAGAACTCTTAGCGCCGAGGGCCTTTTTAATATCGAGAGGTTCCACCGGCAAATTACGTGCACTGATTAGCTCCAGACCTTTGTAGTCCGAGAGCACTCCGCGCAATACGTTAGCCATTTCTTCCGGAGCGATGAGACTACTCAAACGGCCTTCTATTTCCTGTTTAACCGCTTCCATTTCATCGTTCAAACGCTGCTGTTCTGCACGCAAGGGAGCGTTGGGGTCATTCGCCAGCATCGCCGTTAACTCAACCAGACGATTAGAATCATCGGCGATCTGCGTCGTCAGACTCTGACGCTCCTGACTCAATCGAGCCTGCTGCTTCTCATAGGGCGTAAATACAAACTGAGCCCAAATCACACCCACCAAAACCACACCAGTACCCGCTAGGATAGCGCGCTCGCGCAGGCTCAGATCCGCCGTTTTTTCTCTCAACTGATGCCATTTATCAAAGTTCATGGTCGCACCTCCACCGATGAAGCAGTGCCTGCCGAACCACCATCTTTGCTGACCAATAATCCGGTCTCATTTCCCTCTCCCAGAGAGCGCAAGCGGAAAGACAGTGCGCCAGACTTTGTGTCGCTGGCATTCAAGTCAAAGAGCGTGAAAGTACGCCCAATAAAACTGGTCTCTTCACGCAAGTTCTGCAAATACTGCGGTACCGCATCGGCTTTTGTCGTTGCGCCTTCAAGCGTCATGTTCTTTCCTGCCGCGCCCAGCAATATTCGTGTTAACCACAAGCCCTCAACACGTTGTCGAGCGAGCGCAATCAGGGTCGCTGAATAACCGGCGTCATCTTTCACCACAACTTTATCAAGCACTTCAATCATCTGACGGCGGGCGGCCAGCTGCTGTGCCAGACGTTCATTAGCGAGCACGAGAGACTCGTCTCTAACCAGCGTGGCCGCTTTGCTTTCCATCACGCTCACACGCTGTCGCATGGTATCGGCCTGCTGCTGACGCTCCTGTACATCTTGTTGTAAATTCGCCAACGACTGATTCAGCAACACACTCACACCCGCGAGAATAATAGCGGTCACTACTGTCAGCAAAATGATTTGCTCTAAAGGCAACTTGACCTTGCGTGGCTGGAATTCTTCTGTATATAAATTGACTTGTTGCATTAATGCTCTGTCTCTCGCAAGGCGGCGCCGGCGGCAACCAGACAATTAACCTCATTTACGCCGGCTTGCCCTTCGGCAAAGCAAAGCGACCAATCAAATGCGGCAACGCGGGCGGCGATATTGCCACCGAGCATGTTCGCCAAAGGAATGGAGGGGTCCGGACCTGCCAGAACCATCTCTTGCGGTGGCACCTGAGCCATCTGGCTTTCAAAATAGTCGAAGGACCGTTGAATTTCCAAAGCCAACTGCTGCATCACCGAATCCTGCTGCGAGGGCTCATTGAGTGCTTGCACCGAAAAGTCGAAATGACGCGCTAAATAAAGGGTATCCCCCTTTACCAAAATCATATTGCCCGAACCGTTTCTGAGATAGAGCAGCGCAGTGGGGCGTTCTTCGCGGTCTGGAATCTGCACGCATACGTTGCGTAGAGCGAGGTCAGCCACATCAATACATTGCAAGCTCAGGCCACATTCTTTGAGTAGGTTCACGTACCCTTGAATCAACGCTTTTCGCGCGACGGTCACATTGACCAGAGGTGGACGACCTCGCAGGGCATCTTCCGGAAAAGCGTAGGCATCGGTCACCGCATTCTCGAGATCAAAATCGAGCATGTCTTTGACCTTCCAGCGAATGGCGTCATTCAGTTCGCTCTCGTCTACTTTCGGTTTTTCAACGGGATAGGTCTGGTACTGTTCGGCCGGTAAAACCAAATGGCAATGTGCGCCTGCCAATTTATTAGCCTCGACCAGTTCAGAGAGTTTTGCAACGCGCTCAGCAGCAGAACAGGATAAGTACTCACAAAAGGTGATGTTGCGACCACCCTCTTGATTTTTCGTCGCCACGGCCAGCGCCATCCCATCGGCTCGTATTTCGAGACCCACGCGCAGTTGGGGCGCTTTTGATTTTATCCAGGAAAACAAGCAGTATCCCGCCTTAGTGTAATAATTTAATCCCAAGCTTGAGAATAGTTCACTAAGTTACTGTTTGCAAAATACATTGCCCGATATTTTCGGCCCTGTTTAAATTTCAAGCGCGCATAAAAAAACCGCTGATCAGCGGTTTTTTTATGCCTTGATAATCCTTAGAACGGGATATCATCATCAAAATCATCAACCGGGCCCTGCGGCATTGGCGGAGGATTATTCCCCTGGGGCGCAGCGTTACCGTAACCATTCTGCTGGGGAGCCTGCTGCGAATAAGATTGTTGTGGCGCCTGGTTATAAGCATTCTGTTGCGGCATACCCTGATCCATACCTCCGCGCGAATCGAGCATCTGCATCTCGTTGGCAACAATCTCGGTGGTATAACGATCCTGACCGCTTTGGTCCTGCCATTTACGTGTCTGCAAGCGACCTTCGAGGTACACTTTGGAGCCTTTCTTCAAATATTCCTTGGCAATCTCCGCCAAACGATTGAACAACACAACGCGATGCCACTCAGTGCGGGGGACCATTTGACCAGTCTGTTTATCCTTATAACTCTCGTCGGTCGCAATACTAAGGTTGGTTACCGCTGTGCCCTGAGGCGTAAAACGCGTATCGGGGTCCGCCCCGAGATTTCCGATGAGAATGACTTTATTGATACCTCTGGCCATGCTGCCCCCTTTTATCTTTGTTTGGCTTGTCCCTAAGCACTATTCATTTGACTGTTGTGACTGCTTTGCAATCGTGTTTCTCGGCCTGAATTGTCGCACGCCATACAGGTATTGTCATGCGATCTCAACCAAGCATCTCTATTTTATCTAAAACCTGACAAGGCCTCATTCAAGGTGTTTTCGTCGTAGCCCGTTAAACTGACTTTCAGGTGCAACACACCATCTTCGGGAACCACCACCACCTCCAAGACACCATCCACGACCAACAACCGCTGTCGCAGAGTTTCAGCCTGCTCTTGCGTGACCACCTGCTTCAAACTTAACGACAAGCCTTTACTCGAAGGCTTGCGCATTCCAATAGCCAATAACCACCAAACCAGCACCACCGCGCAAACCAGCACATAAACACCGTCGATGCCAAATTCCGCCATCGCCCAACCACCCGCAATGCCGCCCGCGAACGCGCCAAGAAACTGGCTAGTGGAATAGACTCCCATAGCCGTCCCGCGAGTACCGGCAGGCACGACTTTGCTGACCAGCGAAGGCAGGCTTGCCTCCAAAAAATTGAAAGCCATAAAAAAAGCAAACAGCGCAATCCAGATACTCAAGGCCTCGGTTTGCGTTGTTAACGAAAATGCCCCACCGGCCAACAGCGCAATGGCGCCGAGAAAAATCTGCTTCATCCGCTGCTTCTTTTCCGCCACGATGATGAACGGCACCATGGCAACAAAAGACAAAACCATCACCGACAAATAAAACCACCAGTGAGAGGCTTCTGCGACTCCCGCATCTCTCACTAAGGAGATCGGCACAGCAACAAACATGGCGGTTAATACAAGGTGGAGGCAAAATATACCGGCATCCAAACGCAACAATTCAGTGTCGCGCAGCACTGCACCGAGCTGATCTTTGAACAAACGGGTATCTCGGCTGCGTTGCAAAGTCGCGGGCTCCGGCACTTTGCGCAACACCCAGATCAAACCAAGAACGGCCATTAACGCTGTAAACCAAAAGATGCCACTTAAACCAAAGCTACCAGCAATCAATGGCCCGAGTATCAGCGCGACAGCGAAAGAAACACCGATGGACATACCCACTATCGCCATCGCTTTGGTGCGACTTTCTTCACTAGTGAGATCACTCAACAAAGCCATCAGCACGCTGGCGATCGCCCCGGCACCTTGTAATAGACGCCCAATGATCACGCCATATATAGATTCGGACATGGCCGCTACCACACTCCCAAAGGCAAACACTGCCAGCCCAAGAACAATGAGCGGTTTGCGACCAAAACGGTCGGACAGACTACCGTAGGGAATTTGTAATAAAGCCTGACTTAAACCATATGCCCCAATCGCCAAGCCGAGGAGTTCCGGCGTAGCCGCTTCAAGATCCTGGCCGTACAGCACGAACACGGGCAAGACCATAAACAACCCAAGCATTCGCATGGCATAGAGCATCGCCAAAGACAGGACTGATTTTCTTTCGCTAGGCGTCATCGATTCATCAAGAGTCATAAAAGCGCGCTATTCTAGCAGTTTTCGGCACGTACACTAGCCGCAATCATGTTTTCAGACCCTGCCAGTGATCTTCTTCGACATCTCACGCGTAGTCAGCTTGTTTCTGAGCCCCGGCATCGCGTTATAATGCCGGGTTTGTTTGATTTAATCTGAGTATGTAATGGCATCAATACAGGTTCGCGGCGCACGCACCCATAATCTTAAAAACGTCGATTTGGATATCCCCCGCGACCAGCTAGTCGTAATCACGGGCTTATCCGGCTCCGGCAAATCTTCCTTGGCTTTCGATACCCTGTACGCTGAGGGCCAACGCCGGTACGTCGAATCGTTATCAACTTACGCGCGGCAATTCCTATCGATGATGGACAAACCCGATGTGGACCATATTGAGGGCTTGTCTCCCGCTATTTCCATAGAACAAAAATCCACCTCGCACAATCCCCGTTCTACAGTCGGAACCATTACCGAGATATACGACTATCTGCGTTTATTATTCGCCCGAGCCGGAGAACCGCGCTGTCCAACACACGATGTGGCGTTAGACGCTCAGACAGTGAGCCAAATGGTTGATCAGGTAATGACACTGCCTGACGGAGCCAAGCTCATGATGCTCGCACCCGTTGTCCAGAATCGTAAAGGTGAGCATCTACATGTGTTTCAGGAGCTACGTTCACAAGGGTTTATTCGGGCACGCATAGACGGTATTGTCGTCGACCTTGATGACGCACCTCAGCTAGACAAAAACAAAAAACACACCATTGAAGTGGTCGTCGATCGCTTTAAGGTACGAGAGGACATTCAACAACGTATCGCCGAGTCCTTCGAGACATGCCTGGAATTAACGGATGGTATCGCCTTAATTGCACCGATGGACGGTGATAGCGATGTGGACGAACAAATCTTCTCCTCACGCTTTGCCTGCCCACACTGTGGTTACGCTATTAGCGAGCTAGAACCTCGCATGTTTTCATTTAATAATCCGTCGGGGGCCTGTCCTACCTGCGACGGCTTAGGCGTGAAACAGTTTTTTGATCCCGATCGTATTATTCAAAATCCGGCGTTAAATCTTGCTGAGGGTGCCATTAAAGGCTGGGATCGTCGCACCGTTTACTACTATCAATTGTTATGCAGCGTAGCCAAACACTACGGCATCGACATTGACACCCCCTTCCAGGATTTACCCGACGAATTTAGACAGACACTTCTATATGGCAGTGGTAACGAGAAAATCGCATTCAATTATGTCAATTCTCGTGGAGATACCGTTCAGAGGGAACATCCGTTTGAAGGTGTCGTGCCGAATATGGAACGTCGCTATCGCGAGACTGAGTCGCAAATGGTACGCGACGACCTGTCTTCTTATCTCAATAATAAAGCCTGCCCAAGCTGCAAGGGCTCCCGCTTAAAAGAAGCATCACGCCATGTATTTATCGCTACAGAAACCTTGCCGGATATTACCCATTATCCCGTTGGCGAAGCGCTTAACTACTTTAGCAAACTTGAACTCACCGGCAAACGCGCTGAAATTGCCGACAAAATCCTGAAAGAAATAAGGCTACGCTTGGAATTTCTGGTTAACGTCGGTCTCGATTACCTGACCCTCGAACGCTCCGCGGACACCTTGTCGGGGGGAGAAGCGCAGCGAATACGCCTCGCCAGCCAGATAGGCGCAGGCTTGGTTGGGGTGATGTACATTCTCGATGAGCCTTCTATTGGTTTGCATCAACGCGATAATGACCGCCTGTTGAAAACGCTGACCCACTTAAGGGATCTGGGTAATACCGTCATCGTCGTCGAACACGATGAAGATGCTATTCGCCTTGCTGACCACGTAATCGATATTGGGCCGGGAGCCGGAGTGCATGGCGGAGAAATTATTGCGCAAGGTAAACCCGCTGACATAATGGAATCAGCGGCCTCTTTAACCGGGCAATATCTCTCGGGTAAGCGCGCAATTGCCATTCCGGAAAAACGCGTGCCCTATGACAGCGCCAAAGAACTGGTGCTGAGCGGCGCACACGGCAACAATCTTCAGGGAGTAACTCTAAAGATACCAGTAGGCCTGTTCACCTGTATTACCGGTGTATCCGGCTCTGGGAAGTCCACACTCATCAACTCGACGCTTTATCCCTTAGCCGCCACAGAGCTAAACAAAGCAACGACACTCAACGCCGAAGCGCATGACGATATTCAGGGGCTCGATCACTTCGACAAAGTCATCGATATCGATCAAAGCCCGATCGGACGTACACCACGATCAAACCCTGCCACTTACACCGGTCTTTTTACGCCTATCCGCGAATTATTTGCCGGAACCCAAGAGGCACGTTCACGCGGTTATAAACCGGGTCGATTCAGCTTTAATGTCAAAGGCGGACGTTGTGAAGCCTGCCAAGGTGACGGTGTTATCAAGGTAGAAATGCATTTTCTACCTGACGTGTACGTCCCATGCGATGTGTGTAAAGGCAAACGCTATAACCGCGAGACCCTGGACGTTAAATATAAAGGTTTAAATATCCACGAAGTACTTGAACTGACGATTGAAGACGCTCGTGAGTTCTTCGATGCCGTGCCCTTTATCGCACGCAAGCTACAAACCCTGATGGATGTAGGTCTCTCTTATATCCGCCTCGGACAAAGTGCCGTGACACTTTCTGGAGGTGAAGCACAGCGTGTAAAACTGGCTAAGGAGCTGTCCAAGCGTGATACCGGTCGAACTCTTTACATTCTTGATGAACCTACAACAGGTTTACACTTTTATGACATCGAACAGTTGCTCACAGTACTTCATCGCCTACGCGACCACGGCAACACTGTCGTCGTCATTGAACACAATCTCGATGTGATCAAGACAGCTGACTGGATCGTCGATTTAGGTCCAGAAGGCGGAGTACGTGGCGGACAGATTATTGCTGAAGGCACACCCGAAGACGTTGCACAAGTTGATGGCTCGTTCACCGGGAAGTTTTTGAAGCCGATGCTTGGGAGAAGCTAGAAGCTAGAAGCTAGAAGCTAGAAGCTAGAAGCTAGAAGCTAGAAGCTAGAAGCTAGTTTATTTTAGCCGGAACTCTCTCTTTCGCTGCGAAAGAAATTTTAAATCGGCAATCGCTTCCAGCTTATTGCTTCGGGCTTCAAGCACAAAAAAAGCCGGCATCAGCCGGCTTTTTTTGTAGACCAAAACTTACTCTTCGTCATCATCCTCAACGTCTTCGACGATTGGTCGGTCAACCAATTCTACGAAGGCCATGGGCGCCGCGTCGCCAGGACGGAAGCCACACTTGAGAATACGGATATAACCGCCAGGACGATCTTTGTAACGAGGACCAAGCTCGTTAAACAACTTGGCCACTACTGCATCGTCACGTACACGCGCGAAGGCGAGACGACGGTTTGCAACCGAGTCATTTTTAGCCAAAGTAATCAGAGGCTCGGCTACGCGACGCAACTCTTTTGCCTTTGGCAGAGTAGTTTTGATTAGCTCATGCTGCACCAAGGAGGCTGCCATGTTTTTAAACATCGCCTTACGGTGCGAGCTATTACGATTAAATTTACGACCACTTTTACGATGACGCATTTTTCAATTCCTTACCTGTCCAAGCCGGATCAGCGTTAACCGCCAAGCACCCGGTCATCGCCCTTCAAGCTGGCAGGTGGCCAGTTTTCCAGACGCATACCCAAAGAAAGACCACGTGATGCCAGAACATCTTTAATTTCAGTGAGTGACTTTTTACCCAGGTTGGGGGTTTTAAGCAGCTCTACTTCAGTGCGCTGAATCAAATCGCCAATGTAGTAGATGTTTTCTGCTTTCAGACAGTTCGCAGAACGAACTGTCAGTTCGAGGTCATCCACTGGACGCAGGAGAATTGGATCGACTTCTTCCTCTTCTTCCTCTTGTACAGGCTCTTTCTCATTATCAAAATCAACGAATACAGCCAGTTGCTGTTGCAGAATCGTCGCAGCGCGGCGGATTGATTCTTCAGGATCAATCGTACCATTCGTTTCCAAATCAATAACCAGTTTATCCAGGTCAGTACGCTGCTCTACGCGAGCGTTCTCGACCGAATAAGCTACTCGGGCTACTGGGCTGTATGACGCATCCAATTGCAAACGACCAATGGCACGCGTTTCATCTTCACTGTTGTTACGCTGATCAGCTGGTTCATAGCCTCGACCACGCGCAATCTTCAGCTTCATGTTGATTTCACCATTATCACCCAGATGACAGATCACGTGATCCGGGTTGATGATTTCTACGTCGTGATCAAGCTGAATATCGCTGGCCAAAACGGGTCCGGGACCTTTTTTGCTCAGAGACAAAGTCGCTTCATCACGAGAATGCATGCTAATAGCCAAACCCTTCAGGTTGAGCAGGATTTCGATGACGTCCTCCTGCACACCTTCAATGGCGCTGTACTCATGCAGCACCCCATCGATTTCAGCTTCGACTACCGCACAACCTGGCATAGATGACAACAGGATTCGACGCAGAGCGCTTCCTAGAGTATGGCCAAAACCACGCTCTAGAGGTTCCAAGATCACCTTTGCATGTGTTGCACTTAACCCTTGAACTTCAATATTGCGAGGATTCAAGAATTCGTTTACTGAACGCTGCATATACGCCTCTATAGGTTATGGTTAGGATCCTAAGCTTACTTAGAGTAAAGCTCGACGATTAGGTTTTCGTTGATGTCCGCTGGCAGATCAGAACGCTCAGGCACCGCCTTGAAAGTTCCGCTCAGTTTGTTGGTATCAACTTCAACCCATTCAACTGGCGCACGATTCGCTGCCAACTCGACTGCGTTTTTAACACGCAGCTGATTTTTAGCTTTTTCACGTACAGCAACAGTGTCACCCGCCTGGACCTGATAGGATGCGATGTTCACAACCTTGTCATTGACCAGGATAGCCTTGTGGGAAACCAACTGTCGTGCTTCTGCGCGAGTTGAACCAAAGCCCATACGATAAACGACGTTATCGAGACGTTGTTCAAGCAACTGAAGCAAGTTCTCGCCGGTCGCGCCTTTACGACGTGCCGCTTCTTTGTAGTAGCCACGGAACTGCTTCTCAAGCACGCCATATAAACGACGTACTTTTTGTTTTTCACGGAGCTGTGTACCGTACTCAGACAGACGACCGCGACGTGCGCCGTGCATACCTGGTGCGGTTTCAATATTACATTTTGAATCCAGTGCCT
>JAWWBW010000070.1:0-12712 GCA_033720775.1 Oleiphilaceae bacterium
ACACCGCTGAAGGCACGGTTTCTCGGTGGCTGCTCGCAACGCGCGGCTTCAAAGCGCTCACTTACCAGCGCGTGTAATTGCGGGTTTACCTGCTCACAACGCGCAATCGCCGCAGCGATCACTTCGCGATGGCTAATCTCGCCCTGTGCCAGGCGTTGGGCCACACCCACGGCATCATCGTCGCGTAATGCGTCATCGGTAAAGGCATGAATAGGCGGTTGTGGCATGGTGCTTCCTTATTATGTGGGCGGGGCGGCGACAGATGTCGTTTTGCTTGTAAGTAGCGTAGTCTACTATTGCAAATGACGATGTATCCACGATTAAACGATAGGTTCAACTTGTGACACGACCCACCGAAAACAGCGATGGAGTAATGCCTTTTACCCTTTACATTCGTGTGCGCTATGGCGAGTGTGATCCGCAGCAAGTGGTGTTTAATGCGCGCTACGGTGACTATGTCGATTTGGCGATGTCGGAGTTTTTTAGAGCCATTTTTGGTGCCTGGCAGAAAATGCTCGACCGCGGGCTGGACTGCCAGGTGGTGCGCCTGCTGACCGAGTGGCAGCACCCCGCGCGCTTTGATGATGTGCTCGCCCTTCAGGTGGCTACCCAGGCGGTGGGCAATACTTCTTTTCGCATTGGTGTGACCATGCTACGCGCCAATGATGGCCAGGCGATTGCCACGGCCGAGGCTAGTTACGTGCTGGTGAATACGAGCGATTACCGCAAAACTCCCGTGCCGCAAGATCTGAGGGAGCGCTTACTTGCCGGAGCGCCGGGTGTTGAGGTGGATCATGCGGCGTGGTGTGCGAAGTGATGTCTTGGCCTCCCTGTCGGAATGAATTCCGGCCTACAGCACCATCAAATGTAGGTCGCCATTTATTGCGACAGGGCTACCCCGCACGGTTTGCCAGCTCGGCGTCTTAACCCAAAAAGCGTTCTCGCAAGCTGCGAATAATGCCCAGCACATCGCTTTCGATAAACTCGGGGTGTGCTCCGGGTACGTCGCTCATGCCGGCAAGATAGCCATTCAAAAAGTCGCTGAAGCCGGGAATGGCCTCACTCTCTTTAATCGCAATCGAGCGAAAAGCCATGCTCCATTTGCCGAATATGCGTTGCTCGATATTCCGGAGCATTACTTTGGTCACCTGATGGTGGCGTACATCTTTGAGCAGGCGGTCATACAATGGGTTAATCGTTTCAGACGGCCCTTCAATCACCTGAAAAAAGTTGCCATCACAGTGCATTAAAAAGCCGGTAATGGCGTCTTGCTCGTTATTTTTACGGCTAATATTGAGAATTTCGAGCAGCTGAACGTCGTCCAGTGGTGCGGTCGCCTGACTCACATAAGCGAGCTGAATCAAGGGCTCATTCATGGTGCACCTCCTTCAAATTTTTGGACTATGCTGTAACGGTGTGAATCATGTGCGTGCAAGGATAAAACAGCTGTGGCGCGCAGCATTGAGTTTAGCAGTCCTTTATTTGCTCTCCATCAATAACGTGGATAAAAAATATGGTTTTTTTTGCGGTGACAGGAGTGGCCTGATGCCTCAACTCGGTAAATGGATTATTTGGAGTACCCTCTTGACGCTGGGCGCCGTTTTACCTGCACATGCGGTACAAGTGTGTTTGCCGCAGGTGAATGCGCAATACCCGTTTTCGACGCCTGAGGGTGAGCGCAGGTTGAGCGAAGATAACCCCGTTATTCCAGGCGATGTGTACCTGCATGTACTCACGCTCAAGCAAACACTCGTTGAACTGGGTATCAAGCTGGCGGCCACCACTCACGAATCCATCCCTCTCGCGAATGTGCTGCCGCGTCACAATTATGTGTTGGCCTACGATCTTTTAGTGCTGTTGCAGTTGTGGTACCAGGAGCGTGAAGACATCTCCCATATTCCGCCGGCTTTGCATTTTCCTCGCCATATTCAACCCAGTGATGTGTTTGCCTGGGTAGACGCCAGTATTGGTCTGGCCCGTTGCCTGAAGGCAGGTGATCGCTTGGAAATCGAGGTTGATGATAAGCGTGTCGACGCGAATATTACGCCGCGCGATGTATATTACGAGCTTGATCGACTGATGCGTAGTGTGGCCCAGCAGGTATCGATAGAATTACGTTTGGCGATGCAGAGTTTGCGTCTTAATCAGATTTTGTATTTCTTGCAGGATGTCATGGTGTCGGGCGATCACGGCAGCCTCGTAGTTTGGGATGCCAATGACCCCTCTTTAGATCAACACGGTCCCGGACTTGAGCTCACGACCGACATTGCGGCGCAAATTCTGGCTGAACTGGATGGGCTGAATGATCGACCTGCGGTCAAGCTGAGTGAAGACATACTGGGGCGAGATATCAGCACACGTACCCAAGCGCTGACTTTTTTATTGTCGCAAATACTTGGTGAACTGCAAAGTTGGTCTCAGGATCAGCGCCTGAGTATAGAACCGCCGCCTTTGGCTCCTGTTGTACTGCGGCGGCTGGATGAGACCATGATTCAGCAGCGCCTGCAGCACATTCATGCCTTGTTACACCAGGCCTCTGAGGTGGCTAAACCCGAGCCGCATTCGGAAGTACATCGCCATGATTAGTCTTGATCAGCGTCTGCGTCGATTGGTGATGAGCTTGGTGCTAGGCATTTCGCTGCTAGTTGTGTCAATTATCGCGGCGGTATACGTCATCCAGAGCGAACACCAGCGTCATGAAGAAGCCTTGGCAGAACAGCTATTGTTGTTGATTGATACCCAGCAGCGCGTTGCACAAGCCAATAGTCTGATTGAAACTTGGTCGCACGCGCCCAGTGCCGACAAGCGCCTGCGTATTGTAGGGTTGTGGTCGCAGAACTGGGACCGGTTCAAAGAGCTCTGGCCAGAATATCGGGCTGCATTGCGCCCTTCGCTGGTACGGCTTGAAGTGGGGCATTGGCGCCTCATGGATATTCAGCGGCAGGGTCTGCACCGCTCTGAACTTTCCGTATTTAATACGACCATTACGCCGCAAATCGACACCTTGTTTGCACTCAATACTCGTTTGGTTAATCAGACGCTGCGGGAAGGTAACAGCCGCAACCTTGGTCATGCCGCTGATATTCGTGGTTACTATACCCGCGCTATGCAAGCGCTGTCAGCGGTGGTGCGCACGCGTAATGACGCCGGCTGGGGCGATTATTTTGCCGCTATGTTGCGGGCCTCCGAGAGCGTTGATGCCTTGCAGCAAAGCGAGGATTTGAGCTCTGCTGTATCTTCGATGCTTTTTCAGTTGAATGATGTTTTAGGGCGTATCAAGTCGAATGCGCATGTCCTAAAACGATTGACCGAAACCTTTGATTATTACGACACCGAACGCATTATTCTGTCTAATCAGCATATTACGTTGAACAATGAGCGCGAAATGGGGCGCCTGTTTAATGCGATTCGTATTGCGCGCGATGAGCTCTTGGCGCGCACCCAGCGCAACTTTGTTTGGACGGTCACTGGAGTATTGGCGGCGTTGCTGGTGTTGCTGATGAGCCTGATGATTTGGCGGCGTCGCCTGCATGTTGCCATTGTGTCTCCCATTAAGGCTATTGTGGATAACAGCCACCGCATTGCCAGTGCCCAGCAGACCGATGTCACTTTGCCTGACACCGGAGTCGAAGAGATGCGTGAATTGACCAACGCGGTAGAATTGATTCGTCAGATTGTTAAGGCTGATCAGCTGCGTGTGGCCAGTGAGCGCACGTTGCACGAAGGTGTGGCGGAGTTGAATGCGCATTTGCTCAAAAACAAGGAGCTTGAAAGTTTTTGCCAGCGTGCGCTCGAAACGGTTGTGGCGCGCGTACATGCCTCTGGTGGTGCGTTGTTTGTGCGTACCCAGCCGAGTGTGCATCAGGAGCCCGTGCTCTGTGCCCAAGTCAATATCAGTGCCGAGCAGGAGCGTCATTATCGACAGAGTTTTGATGGTTTGCCGCGCCACTGTTATGCCAGCCAGCAGGCCTATGAGGGTGAGGTAAAAAGCGCCGATGTGCGTATTAATTCTGCCTTCACCGAACAGGGAGCGGCTTTTCAGTGCTTGTTGCCACTGTTTATCGGGCAGGAAGTGATTGGCGTGGCAGAGTTTTTCTTTCGTGACCGGCGCGATTATTCTGCCACGCTGGTGAAAGAACTGGTGGCCAAGCTTGGCGCCTTGTTACAGGCAAGTTTGAGTAATGACCACATGCGCGTGCTGTTGGTGCAAACTCAAAAACAAAAACAGCAGCTTGACGACACCATGACTGAGTTACGGGCACAAACGCAGGCCTTGCAGCAGTCAGAGGCCGAGCTCGAAATGCAGACCGATGAGCTGAAAATTGCCAACCTTGAATTGCGTCGGCAGGCTGAAACCACCGAAAAACAAAAAATTGAGCTGCAAAAACTCAACAGCAGTTTGCAAAGAGCCACGCGCGAACTGCAAGAAAGCAGTAATCAGAAAAGCGCCTTCTTATCGAAGGTGTCCCACGAGCTGCGTACACCACTCAATAGCATCATGGTGCTGACGCAGGTGTTGCTCAAGCAGGATAACAGCCTGACCGAAGAGCAAAAGCAGTCGCTTTCGGTTATTCGTCAAAGTGGCGAAGATTTGCTGACGCTGATCAACGATTTGCTCGATTTGGCTCGCGTTGAAGCAGGCAAGATGAAGTTTCACTTTGAAACCCTACGGGTGCGTGATCTGACCGAACGTTTAAATGGTCAGTTTAAAGTGATTGCTCAGCAGAAAGGGGTCGAATGGGAGGTAAATGTTGCCGAGAACGTGCCCGAAACCTTTGTCTCAGATCCGCAGCGTTTGTCGCAGGTGTTACGTAATTTTCTATCCAATGCCTTCAAGTTTACCGCCAAGGGAGGCGTGAGTCTGCACGTGGGTTTGCAGGGTGAGATGCTGGTGTTTGAGGTAGAAGACAGCGGGGTGGGGATTGCCAAAGCCGATCAGGGGGTCATCTTTGACTCCTTTGTTCAGGTAGATTCCCCTGTGACCGCGAATCAGACGGGCAGCGGTTTGGGTTTGAGCATCGCGCGCCAGATTGCTGAATGTCTGGGGGGGCACATTACGCTGGTCTCAGAAAGCGGCAAGGGCAGTTGCTTTAGTCTGTTTGTGCCCCTTTATCACTCGGGCGAAGAGGTGGCGCACCCACTGTTGCCTGTGGCGGGCGTATCCAGTGCTCCCGAAATTGATTCACTGGTGCAGTCTGCAGAACTACTTGGTAGAGAAAGCGCTTCCATTGCAGTTTCTTCTTCCGCAACGGAACAAACCAATGCACAACCGCAAGTGAAGCCCCGCTGGGCATTAGTGGGTGACTTTGCCTACCTGGAGGACGAACATCGCACCTGGTTGCAGGCGCGCGCGGAGCTGGTCGAGCAAGGGGAGTCATTCCTGCAGCAACCCGGTGGCGCATTTGCCGGGGTATTATTAGACGGCGACATCCCGCTGGTGAGCGATGGCAGTCACGACATACATCAGCGCCTGCAGAAGCTGAGCCAACGTTGCTGGATTGTGGTGCTGGTGAGTAATGCGCTACACAACGACAACGCCTGGCTTGAGGGCGTGGCCCACCATATGCTGCGCTGGAATACAGCCGGCCAGGAACGCCTGGCGGTGTTGCTGCAGAAGCAAAAGCGAGTGGTATCGGCAGCAGAATCGGACGCGGCGCAGACGCCCTTGCTCGATGCTTCGATACCGAGCGAAACCACACACTCACCCTATGCCGGATTAAGTCTCTTGCTACTTGATGACGACATGCGAGGTCTGTTTTCGATGGGTATGGCGCTGCGCCAAGCAGGCTTTAATACTGAGCTGGCAGATACGGTGGCCATGGCCAAAGGCAAACTCGCTAGCCACACCACCGATTTGATTCTGACCGATCTGATATTGCCCGGTGAAGACGGTATCCAGTTTATCGATTTTCTTAAACAACATGCGGCCTATCGCAATATTCCGGTGATTGTGCTGTCGGCTAAAGACAGTCAGGAAGATCGGGAGCGATGCATGAATGCAGGGGCGGCCGATTACATACCCAAGCCGGTTGCGATCCCGGAGCTGTTGCATGCCATCGATACGATATTTAAGGCCAAGGCCGAAACCAAAAACGCGGCCGACGACGACGCAGACAGTCTTGAAAACAAAGCGAACGAAGACAGCGCAAGCGCTGACGCAGAGCGGAGCAACACCGACGGTAGCTTAAACACGGCGGAGCAGGACGAGAACACGGCCGGAGATAGTAAGGAGCAAGACCATGACGGAACACCATAACCCGATGTTGCTCACTGAACTCATTCTCTATGCCTTAAAACGCACCACCGATTATGACTTCACCCGTTATGCGGTGGCGGCAATGGAGCGTCGCGTCGATTCTTTTATCAAGCGTGAAGAAGTCAGCGACAAGCTGGAGATTTTGCAGCGTATTGCCGAAGGTGATACCGAGCTTATGTCGCGTCTAATTCAGTCTCTCACGGTTACCCACAGCCGCTTTTTCAGAGATGCAGACTATTTTGACTGTATTCAGCACCAGGTGATTCCCAAGCTTAAGGCATTCCCCAAGATTCGGGTGTGGTCGCTGGGCTGTTCGACTGGTGAAGAAGTCTACTCTCTGGCTATTCTGCTCGATCTTGCCGGTTTATTGCCGCAGTGCAGCATAATGGGAACCGACATTAATACGGGGGCGCTCGATAAAGCGAAAACTGGTTGTTACGAACTCGAACGACTTGAAGATTTGCAGCATAGCTTCAAAGCGTTAAAGTTGCCCCATACGCCATCGTTACTCGACTATGTTGAACTGAAGGAGAATCACTTTCAGTTTGTTGGGCGTTTACGTGAAGTCTGCCATTTTCGGCGCCATAACCTGGTGAAAGATGCGTCACTAGGGACCATGCATCTGGTAAGTTGCCGTAACGTTTTAATTTACCTGCACCCGAACGAGCAGGAGCGCGTGATTCAGGAATTGTTAGTGCCGTCTATCGAGCTGGGCGGCTACCTGGTGTTGGGTGAAGCGGAGAATATTAGCGATCTGGCACATTATCTGGATCTGCTCAAATTGGGTTTTGGTGTGAATATTTACCAGAATACGGTAAATGAGCGAATTATAGGCTAAAATATAAACAGTATGGGGGCGTTGTGGCCGGGTTAACGGTACCCAAGAGCATGCGCCGCATTCTGGTGGGCGGCTCGGCGGGTAGTATCAACCAGCTAAAGTCGTTACTGGGGGAGCTCAAGCCTGCCGCTACGCCACCCATTGTGCTGCTGGTACATCTTAGTAGCATGACAAGTCATGATCGTATGTGCGAGGTCGTCAGTGAAATGCTGAATTACCCCTGTGCCGTTGCTCAGCATGGAACGCGACTCGAAGCCGGAAAAATCTATATGCCTCAGGCCTCCTACCACCTTCTGGTAGAACCAGTTAGCAATGTGTGCCAGTTTTACGATGACGACGCCTATTGTTTTGCGAAACCCTCAATCGATCTGTTGTTCAGTTCCTGCGTTGGTCCAGAAGCAGCCTATACGCTGGCGGTGCTTTTGTCTGGAGCGAATGACGATGGTGCAACGGGTTTGGCGGGGTTACATACGGCGGGCGCCCTGTGTGCCGTAGCTGACCCCGATTTAAGTGTTTTCCCCAAAATGCCTCTGTCGGCGCTTGAGCGACAACCGGGTTTACGGGTGTTGAATCCGGTCAGGTTAACGAACTGACCCTGGAGGATAGTATGAGTAGTCAAGTTCATATTCTGGTGGTGGATGACCTTGAAGCCAATCTGTTTTCGATGCAGCGTATGCTAATGCCCTTGAATGCGCGTGTTTCCACTGCTTCATCGGCAGCGGAAGGCTTGCGTTTGCTGCTGCATGAAAAAGTTGATGTGATTGTGCTCGATTATTCCATGCCCGGAATCAATGGCCTCGAAATGGCCAAGCTGGTGAACCAGCAGTTTATTGAGCCGCCGCCCATCCTGTTTGTAACGGCGCATGGTCACAATGTACCCGGTCTCGAGAATTCCTGTTACGAACTGGGTGCCATGGATTTTATCGAAAAGCCCGTGCGTGAAGAAGCGTTGCTGGCCAAGCTCAAGGTATTGATTACTCTCACTGAACAAAAAGAAGAGATGCGTCGCCTAGCGAGTATTGATCCGGTTACTCAAATCAAGAATCGTCTGGCGTTTCAGGAGGCTATGCGTCAGAACGTGAGTCTGGCCAAGCGTCAGGAACGTATGATGGCAATTCTTGCACTGGATGTTGATGATTTTAAGTCGGTGAATGACACCTATGGCCATGCTGCAGGTGACGAGCTGTTACAGGGCTTTGCCCAGCGTATCGCCATGTCGGTGCGCGAGGCCGACGTTGCCGCACGCATTGGCGGTGACGAATTTGCGATACTACTGACCAACCTTAAAGAGCAAAGCGACGTCGATACGGTCTGTAATAAAATTCTCAAGGCCTGCAAGGTTCCCGTGCAATACGGTGAGCATAGTATCGAAATAAAAACCAGTATCGGCGCAGCACTTTTTCCTTTTCATGGTGATGACGAAGAGGGCTTGATGAAAGCCGCCGATGTGGCCCTGTACCAGGCCAAAGCTAGCGGTAAAGGCAAAACTGTGGTGTTGCAGGGCGGTTTTGGTGCGCTTAATGGCGACGAAGATATGAAGCAGCTGATGCAGATTGCCTACCAGCCCATGTTTGCCTCGGCAGGCCGCACGCCCGTTGGCAGTGAAATACTGGCCAAAATTGCTAATTCAGAACAATACGGCGGTACCGAAGCGGTGATCCGCCATTTTCGCCAACTGGGTCATGGCGATATGTTTGAGCACACCCTGCAGCAGCAGGTGGCAGAAGACTTTGCCCAATTAAGTGTGTCAGCTAAAGATGGCGCGTTTTATCTGTTTTTGAATGAATTGATGGCTGACCTTAGCGATTCGGCCCATCTCACCAGTCTGTGCCAATTGCAGCAGAATCTGAGTGCTCACAATGTGCAGCTGGTGCTCGATCTTCCGGATTGGGACCGATACGGCTATCGCGATGGAATTTTGGCTGCGTGCAAGCGTTTGCATGAAAATGGTGTCAAATTGTGCCTGCAGGATATAGGCGAACAAGTGATTCCCAATAATCTGATGGCCGTATTACCGGTAGATTTTATCAAACTATCGTTGAATCTGGTGCATGCCGTTGTTGAAGACGAGTACGCCAAAAAAACGGTGATTAGTGCCATAGAGATTGCCAAAAGTGTGGGCTGTCAGCCCATTGCCTTAGGCGTTGAGACTGCCAGTCAATACGCACTGCTAAAACAGCTGGGCTGTTCTTACTTTCAGGGTTCGTACTGGGCAATGCCCATATCATTAGCCGATCTGAAGCAACGCTGGCTGAGTGATAATATTGTGCAATTCGACGAGGCGCGAAAGCCCTCCGCCTGATCAAATGGTGATTAGAGCCAAACAAAACCCTCACATATGAGGGTTTTTTACTTTTTAAACAGCAGCTTGGCTGTCTCTTGCTATAGTGAAAAGAGCTTTAATTTATTCATTCGGCAGGACTCCTCCACGCTTATGCATGCACCGCTACGCGCACAGTGGCTCGCGCAACTTTGTGCCATGTTACCCCGCTCCGTCGCGGCAACGCTTTATTTGCAAAGCGATTCGAGCGAGTTAGCGCAATGGGCGGCGTCTGATGCATCGCATTTACAGGGTAAAGAGTGGCAAGCCCTGTTGGCCGCAGCCAGTCAACAACAGGCACCTCTCGTGAGTCAGGAACGCGTCGCTGATCGCAGCCGTCTCAAGGTGGTGTATCCACTACACCTAAACCAACAGTCCTGTCTTTTGGCCTGTCTGTTGGAGGCAGAAATATCTCAGCAGGGCGCAGTATTGCAGGTGCTAGCCTGGGGTGAGGCCTGGCTGCGCTTGCTTGAACAGGCCGCTGATGTCACAGACGGAGCCGTGCAATCGCCACCCCCGTCCGATTCCTCATACGACTCGACGCTGCTTACCCGCGCACTTTCGCAGGGGCTAAACAGTGCCAGTCTGGAACAGGCGGCCTACAAAACCTGTCATACACTGGCGCAATTGGTGGCGGCACAGCAAGTCGTGTTGATCGAGCAGGGTATAAATGGCCCGCGTGTGTGTGGTCTCTCTGACCGCCCCGACTGCGATGCCCGTAGCGAAGCGATGCAAACATTGCTGGCGCGTTATCAAACCTGGCAAGACGCAGGTCAGGACCAAGCAGCACCTTTTCGTCTGAACCAAGACAGCATGTTGGCCACTCAAGATGCCGGTAGCTGGTGGATACTGCCACTGCAGTATGCCAACACCCAGTGGCGTGGTGCCTTGCTGCTCGCCATGCCCATTGCGGCGACGCTGGAGGGCCCGGAGGGTGCGGCCTTGGGGCAATTGGCGCCGCCTTTGGCGGCCATGTTTGCCTTGCATGCCCGGCAGGTGAGTAGTGCGGGCGAGGCGCTGAGTGTGCTGTGGCGGCGTTTATCGCCACGCCAGAGTTGGCGTGCCGGGCGACGTTGGCCAGCGTTAGTTGCCAGTGTGTTGGCGCTGTTTGTACTGTTGGGGCTGTGGCAACGGCCTTATCACATATCAGCACCGGTGGTGGTGGAACCGCTCAGTCAACGGGCTCTCGTGGCACCCTTTGATGGGTTTATTGCGTCGGCCGAACGCCGCGCCGGTGATGCGGTGGCAGCCGGTGAGATTATCGCGCGTTTAGACCCTCGCCAGCTCGAACTGGAGCGGCAACGTTGGCTGAGTCAGCGTGATGAATACCAAAAGCAGCATCGTCAGGCCTTGGCGCGGCGTGAACATGCTGACGCGAGTATTATTCTGGCGCAGTTGGCGCAGGCCGAAGCGCAGCTCAAGCTAGTCGAAACGCGCATGCAGCGCACCGTGCTGCGTGCCCCCATCGATGGTGTGATTGTAGAGGGAGATTTATCGCGTTCACTCGATGCGCCGGTGCAACAGGGGCAGGTGCTGTTTCAGCTTGCGCCACGCGATGCCTACCGTGTGGTGTATCGGCTGAATGAACGGGATGTACCGCTCGTCACTGCGGGGCAGCCAGGAGAAGTACGGCTCAAGGCCTTTCCTCAACAAAGCTTGGCGGTGACCCTGCAGCACCGCGATATTGTGTATCAGCAAGATAACGATTCTGCATGGTATCGTGCCGAGGCCGAATTGGCCGAGCCTACCGCTTTGCTGCGTCCGGGGATGGAGGGCCGCGGAAGCATTCGGGTGAGTGATCGCAGCCTGCTATGGCAGTGGACGCGCGACCTGCGTGACTGGTGGCAGTTGCTGCTGTGGCGGTGGTGGCCATGACGGCTATCGACGATACTCTATGGCAATCCATTGCTGGGCTGCGGCCGGCTTTGCGAGAGGGCTTGCAGACGCAAACACAGGCATTTCGCGGTGAAGACTGGGTCGTGTTGCATGATCCCATAAGCGGCGATTATTACCGGTGCACCGCGCGCGTGTTTCACTGGTTACAGCAGCTGGATGGTACCCGTTCGATCGCTGAGGCTCTGGCCCGTGAGCCCGAATCGCAGCGGCCGGGTAGAGAAGAAGTCTTGCGCCTGATTACCGCACTCGATGAGAAACATTTATGGCAGCAGCCACTCGATCATAATCTGGAGCGTGCGGTGCAACGCCATGCACTGCAATATAAAAAACAGCAACGGCAGCGTTGGAGCTCGTTGCTGGCCCTGCGTTTTGCGCTCTGGAATCCACAGCCATTTCTGGATCGCCACGCCCAACTCTGGCCGAAGGTTATCAATGCAGGCACCTTGTGGTTTGGCCTATTGGCAGGGGCGATTGCCCTGTGGTTGGCAGTGCAACAAAGTGATGCACTGGCGCAGCATTGGCAGAGCCGATTTATTGATGCGTCTAATGTGGTGTGGCTGTGGTTGCTTTATCCCCCGGTAAAGCTGATGCATGAGTTGGGACATGCCATTGCGCTCAGGCGTTGGGGCGGCCGGGTGCAGGAGTTAGGCATGATGCTGCTGGTGTTTATGCCGGTGCCTTACGTTGATGCGACAACGGCTTATTCCTTGCCTTCCAAGCGCCAGCGCATGATGGTAGCGGCGGCAGGCATCATCGTAGAGCTATTGTTGGCCGCCCTCGCCCTAATGGCCTGGTCTCTGGCCGAGCCGGGTCTATGGCGAGATCTCTGTTTTAATGTGCTGGTGATCGCAGGCATATCGACCTTGCTGATTAACGGTAACCCGCTACTTAAGTTTGATGGCTACCATGTGCTCACCGAATACCTCGAAATGCCTAATCTGGCGAGCCGCAGCCAGCGCGTGGTGCGGGCGCAATGGTCGCGTTGGCTGCTGGGTTTTGTACCTTCCGACACCCTCGTTGAAGCGCCGGATCAACTCAGAATCTGTCGTCTCTATGGGGTGGCGGCGGCGCTCTATCGTTTGTTGATTGCGGCCGGTATTGTCTGGCTGGTGTCGGGCTATGCCTTTCTGATTGGGGTCGCGCTGGCTGCGTGGTATGTGGTGCAACAATGGTTGTGGCCTGCCGCTAAAGGCATGCTTTATTTATGGCGACAAGCCAGGCAGCAGGGGGGTATCACGGCCTTGCTGGGGCGATGTGGGGGGGGCGCACTACTACTGCTTGTGGTGCTGTGTTGGCCTTGGCAAAGCGCGACGGTGTTTGAGGCGGTGCTCAGCCTGCCCGAAGATGCGGCGATTCGCGCGGGCGCAGCGGGTCTGGTGAGCGAGCACTATGTGCCATCCGG
>JAWWBW010000071.1:0-12654 GCA_033720775.1 Oleiphilaceae bacterium
GGGCGCGAGTGTCAGCGATGTCTTTGATATCACGATCAATAACGTAAACGATGCACCGACGGTGGATCAGGGTATTGCAGATACCAGCACCGCCGAAGACGCGACGTTTAATCTGGCGATACCCGCAGATGCCTTTGCGGATCTCGATGGTGACGCACTGACGTATACTGCTACCCAAGCGGACGGTTCGCCCTTGCCAAGCTGGCTCAGTTTTGATGGCACAGCTTTCAGCGGTACACCTACCAATGATGAGGTCGGTGCAATCAACCTGGCCGTGACCGCAAGTGATGGTCAAGCCTCGGTCACCGAGACCTTTGCCTTAACCGTGACCAACACGAACGATGCACCCATCGTATCTCTCGCCTTGGCGGATCAAAGCGCAAGTGAAAACCAAACCATTAGCTTCAGCATTCCAGCCGGCAGCTTCAGCGATGTGGATGCAGGGGATACCCTGAGCGTCAGCGCGACCCAAGCAGATGGTTCCGCCTTGCCATCTTGGCTGACTTTTGATGCGGCAACGCAAAGCTTTAGTGGTACTCCTGGCTCATCAGATCTAGGAACAATCAGTATCGCTGTCACCGCTACGGATACCGCGGGCGCCAGTGTCAGTGATGTCTTTGATATCACGATCAATAATGTAAACGATGCACCGACGGTGGATCAGGGTATTGCAGATACCAGCACCGCCGAAGACGCGACGTTTAATCTGGCGATACCGGCGGATGCCTTTGCGGATCTCGATGGTGACGCACTGACGTATACTGCTACCCAAGCGGACGGTTCGCCCTTACCAAGCTGGTTAAGCTTTAACGGCACAGCTTTCAGCGGTACACCTACCAATGATGAGGTTGGTGCAATCAACCTGGCAGTGACAGCCAGTGATGGTCAAGCGTCGGTCACGGAAACCTTTGCTTTAACCGTGACGAATACGAACGATGCACCGATCGTATCGCTTGCACTCGCTGACCAGAGCACCAGCGAAAATCAGGCGATCAGTTTCAGCATTCCAGCCGGTAGCTTCAGCGATGTGGATGCAGGAGATACCCTGAGCGTCACCGCTACCCAAGCAGACGGTTCCGCCTTGCCGAGTTGGCTGACCTTCGATGCCGCGACGCAAAGCTTTAGTGGTACTCCAAGTTCAGCTGATCTCGGCACCTTGAGCATTGAGGTCATCGCTACGGATACCGCGGGCGCCAGCATCAGTGATGTGTTCGTCATCACAATTGAAAGTAATGCAGAGCCCGAACGAATAGAGAAAATTGGTACAAATTCCTCTGAGTTTATCATTGGGGGAGATGCCCATGAGTCTATTGCTGGTAGAGGGGGGAATGACTATTTATTTGGGCTCGCAGGCGATGACCTTTTGATGGGTGAAGCAGGACATGACACGCTAAACGGTGGTAACGGGAATGACATCTTGATTGGTGGTGCGGGTAGTGATCGCTATTATGCCTATGCGGGTACAGGGTTTGACGTGATTGATAATCAATCGGACACTCACCAGTCAGATATTGATTCATTGATGATTGATGCATCCTTCTCGATTTATGACATCTGGTTTACGCAGACAGGTCAGGATCTCGACATCCATTTGTTGGGCGGTAGTGATGTCGTGCGTGTGCAGCAGTGGTTTAGCGGGTCTGAATATGAACTGGATACGCTTCGACTGGGAGGCTCGGATATTGATGCGGCAGGCATACAGCAGCTAGTGAATGCCATGGCAAGTTACGGCGCACCCGAAGACGGTCAAATGATATTGGCACAGGAGGACAGAGACAGGGTAAATGCTGATATTGCCGCAAGCTGGCAATAAATAAGCAGGTCATCGCTGTTGCGACAGATTATGGCTTTGTCGGGCTTGCGCTCATCGATCTGTGATTGAGGGCGAGCCCATTTGCTTTAATGTACTAAACCCATGAAGTGTGTATGGATAAAAGGCATGGTCCAAAGGCCAAACATAATCAATGCGATACCTGAGCATTGCTTGACCCTGGTATGGCGTATCCACTGCTGCAATTGCTGGGCAAAATAGCCGGTCAGCAACATGGCCGGCAGCGTGCCAACACCAAAAGCCAGCATGGTGAGGGCCGACCCCAGTGGGTGGGCTTGGGTGGCCGCGTAGACTAGAGCTGAGTACACCAGACCACAGGGCAGCCAGCCCCATACCATACCAACTACCAGCGCAGATGGGATGGAACGGATCGGAAGCCAGCGTTGGCCGAGCGGAGCAATTTGCCGCCAGAGTGTTTGGCCGAGTTTTTCGATGCGGACCAAACCATTGAACCATTGGCCGATATAACAGCCCATGAGCACGAGCATGATACCCGCAGCAGTACGCAACAGGTCGAGAGGCAACAGACTGCGACTCAGCCCGAAGCCGATTAGCCCGAGTATGATACCGGCCAGCGTATAGCTGCTAATGCGACCGAGGTTGTAGGCCAGCAGAATGGGGAAGCGAGTCGGTTGCGAGGTGTTGCCCTGCATCCCCAATACACTGGCGAGTCCGCCACACATGGCGATGCAATGGCTGCCGCCGAGCAGGCCGAGCATCAGTGCGGCGGTGATGGCACCGGGGTTGTCGATCAACATGCTCAGGGATCTATTTTGTTGGGATCTTGCTGAATCTTGCGTACCGGTTTGTCATCGGGGCCGGGAATCATGTCTTCATCGTCATCATAGAGAATGCTGTGTGCGGGCCCCTCGAGGTCGTCGTACTGACCGTTCCTGACGGCCCAGCGAAAGATGGCAATGGCCAGCGTGACCAGAATCACCGAAAGCGGAATGAGTAAATACAGGATTTCCATGGGTCTACCTTTTTACGCGCAGGGAGTTGGCGACTACCAGCAGCGAGCTCAAACTCATACCCAGGGCGGCGAAATAGGGGGGGACCAACGCCGCCGCCGCGAGGGGCAACATGATCAAATTATACCCGATTGCCCAGCCCATGTTCTGGCGAATAATGCTGCGCGTGCGCTGGGCGCAGCGAAAGGCCTCACTCAAGGTGGCAAGCTGGCTATTTAACAATACCGCGTCGGACTGCAGTTTGGTCAGATCGCTGGCACCACCCATGGCAATGGAGAGCCCCGCCCCGGAGAGCACCGGAAGATCATTAATGCCATCGCCCAGCATCACCACGCGAGCACCTTGCTGTTCCAACTGACGCACGTAGGCCAGCTTTTGCTCGGGCGACTGGGCGAACCTGAAATGCTCAATGCCCAGCTGCATGGCCATATGCCGGACCGAGAACTCGTGGTCGCCACTTAAGATATGTATGCGATGCCCTTGTGCTTGCAGGGCTTTGACGCAGGCTTTGGCATCACTGCGCAGGGCGTCATTCAACAGAAAGCGCGCTAGTACATGCTCGCCGTCACTGAGATAAACACAGGCACCCTGATGCGGAGTGGTAACCGGTGTGGTGGCCTGCGAGCTGGTTTGCAGGACAAACTCATGGGTGCCCAAACGGTAGTGCTGGCCACCAACTTCGCCACATACGCCAGCACCCACATGGTGCTGCACGTTCTCTGCGTCAAATTCGTGATAGTGGGCAAAGGCCTTGGCGATGGGATGCGCCGAGTCGGCTTCAAGTGCAGCGGCAATCGCCAGCGCGGTACTTTGATTAACGCCTTCATACATATCAATGTGTTGCAGTACCAGCTTGCCCTCGGTGAGGGTGCCGGTTTTGTCAAAGATGATATCGGTGGCCTGGGTCATGGCCTCAATCACATGGCCGCGCGCGATCAAAAAACCACTTTCGCGCAAGCGGGTGTTAGCGGCGGTGAGTGCCGTGGGGGTCGCCAGCGAAAGCGCACAGGGGCAGGTGACGACGAGTACCGAGAGGACCACCTTGAATGCCTGGCTCACATCAAGCCAAGTCCAGATAGCGCCGACCACGCAGGCCGTCAGCAATACCGCCCCGACAAAGTAGCCGGCTACCTTATCGGCCATGAGTGCTGTGGCGGGTTTCTCGGCTTCGGCGCGATCCAGCAGGCGAATGATGGAGGCAACACGACTTTCTTTGGGCGTATGTGTGGTTTGAATGGTGACGGTGGAGTCGATATTGGCGGTGCCCCCACTGATCATGTCGCCTTGCTGTTTGAGCACGGGCAGGTATTCGCCGTTCAGTGCAGACTCATCAAAGTGACTGCGGCCTTCAAGCAAAATGCCGTCAGCGGGCGCGGTCTGGCCCTGCTTGATGCGCAGTAAATCACCCGTTTGTATTTTGTGGGCGGGAATACTGACTTCACGTCCGTTTTCAAGGCGAGTCGCGGTCACCGGTAGCAGCTGTTGCAGTTCGCCATCACTATTGAGGTGCCGGTGTCGAGTCTGCATTTCGATAAAACGGCCCAATAGCAGAAAGAAGGCAAACATAGAAACCGAATCAAAATAAACGTCCGATTCGAGACTGGCGGGCGTAAACATCGTGATATAGGCACTGGCGAGGTAAGCCCCCAGAATGGCGATGGATACTGGCACATCCATGGTGAGATGGCGGGTTTTAAGGTCGCGCAAGGCAGCAATAAAAAACGGCTGTGCCGAATAAAAGACCACGGGTGTGCACATAAGCATGCTTACCCAACGAAACAGGGACACAAAGTCTTCGTCTATGCCGCTATACAGGCCAAGGTAAAGAGGCACGGAGAACATCATGTTCTGCATCATGGCGATGCCGGCCAGCGCGAGTCGAAACATACCGGTGCGGCGTTCGCTCAAGGCCTGTTGGCGAACGGCGTCTTCTTCAAAGGGGCGGGCACGAAAACCGAGGCGGCGCACCTGCATCAATATCTGACTGAGCGGTACCTGGTCGCGTTGCCAGATTAGCGTGCCCCGGTGCGAGCTGTGATTGATGGTAAATTGCACCACGCCGTCGGTGCGGCTGATTTCCTTTTCGAGTAACCAGATACAGGCGGCGCAGGTGATGCCACCAATAATCAGGTGTGCTTCACTCTCGCCCTGATCATTCGTCTGAACGAATTCGTTTTGCAGCTCAGGGTCGTCGTAAAGACGAAACTCTTCGAGTTCGTCACTTTGAAAGGCATCGGGTTTCTTGGAGAGTGCGCTTCGGTGGCGGTAAAACTGCTCCATGCCGCCACTGACAATTGCTTCGGCAATCGCCATGCAGCCGTAACAGCAAAACGCGCGTTCCTCGTTTGCGATGGTGAGTCGCGCGTCAAAGCCAGAAGGGATGGTTTCGCCGCAGTGATAGCAGGCTGAACTCATGGCAGGTCTTGGTTGAGTCGCTGCTGTTGCAGTGGCAGGGTCAGATCCTCACGGATGCGCCAGGCGCCGTCAAAGGCGACGAGGTTAACTTCCCATCGGCCATGGGGCGTGTCGGGCAACTGTCCTTCAAAGCCCTCGCCGCTAGGCGTCAGGGTGATGACCATATCCTTTTCACTCAGGGTAGGGTGAATGAGCGAGAGAATAATAAGCGGCGCTTCGACGATTTTATTGGTATCGAGGCGCACTGAGACCGCGCCGCTTTCGGTGACGGTTAGCACCGGTTGCAGGCCCAGTTCATCAGCTTTTTTATCGGGTACGAGGTTTTGCTCATAGCCGCGGCCATCCTTGTAGTAGTCGCCTTTCACCACGGTATCTTTGCCAACGACAGCGACGTATACCATGATGGAGCTCAGGATGATTGAGGCAATGGGAATGCTTAGTACAAACCATAACCAGCGTTGGCGATACCAGGGGGCCGAATCTTGCTCTTGAACCATGCTTACTCAGTACTCGTGGAGGAGGGTTGAATGTGCGCCATCATAATGAACTCTCGGCAGATCCGCCAACTACTCCGGGCTACCCAGAAAACGGCTTTCGCTAGATGTACGCAGTTCGGGGTTGGTATCGGCCGCGACATGAAATTCTATATCGTAATGGCTGCGCTCCATGCTGGTCGGCGCGATTTCCACCGTGGTGGGCAGATTGTAGATCTCCCCTGAATCAATGCGCACCTGCGTCGGCGTGGTGATCTGTAATCCTTCGAGACCACTTACGCTCACGCTAAAGTTGTGCGCCTCGTTAGACATGTTCATGATCTTCAGGGTGTAGGAGTTTTCGATCATGCCCATGCCGGTTAACTGATACAGCGCGCCGCGATCTTTGATCACGTCGAGTTCCAGAGGCACGCGGGTGTAAATGATGGCGGCGAATGCCACCACCATGGCCAGTAGCAGGGTGCCGTAGGCAATGGCACGCGGGTGAAAGATGCGCGACTTTTTCCCCGCGAGAGCTTTTTCGGTGGTGTAACTGATCAGGCCCTTTGGATAGTTCATTTTTTCCATAATGGAATCGCAGGCATCGATGCACAGGGCGCAGCCGATGCACTCGTACTGCAAGCCGTCACGAATGTCGATACCGGTGGGGCACACCTGCACGCACATGCCACAGTCGATACAGTCGCCTAGCCCCATGGCCTTGTAATCGGCATCACGTTTGCGGCTGCCGTGGGGTTCGCCGCGGCTTTTGTCGTATGAAACGATCAGGGTGTCGGAGTCGAACATGACCGACTGAAAGCGGGCGTAGGGGCACATATAGAGGCACACCTGCTCCCGCATCCAGCCGGCGTTGAGGTAGGTGGCGACAGTAAAAAAAGCGATCCAGAACAGTGTCCAGCCATCAACCAGTTGCAGGGATAGCAGGTCAGGTACGAGTTCGCGAATAGGGTAGAAATAGCCCACAAAGGTGAGACCGGTCAAAAAGGCTACGGCGAACCACAGCAGGTGCTTGGTGCCTTTTTTGAGAATTTTTTCTGGGCTGTTGGGCGCTTGATCGAGTCGCATACGCTGATGGCGACTGCCTTCTACTTTGTCTTCAATCCACATGAAGATAAAGGTCCAGGCTGATTGGGGACAGGTATAACCGCACCAGACCCGCCCAAACAAGGTGGTAATAAAAAACAACCCGAAGGCGGAGATAATCAGTGCCAATGCGAGTAGTACGAAGTCTTGTGGCCAGAAGGTGATGCCAAATATATGGAATTGGCGTGCTGGTAAATCAAAGTGCACGAGCTGTTGCCCGTTAATCGAAATCCAGCAAATGCTGAAGTAGGCCAGCATTAGGGCCCACAACGAAACACGACGGATGCGCTGGAAAAAGCCCTTGATTTTTTTAACGTAAATCTTTTTGCGAGAAGCGTAGAGCTCGATGGTCTGGGTAGTGCCCGTTTGATCGTGATCACGGCCGTAGACTTCGAGATTCTCGGTGCCGGGTTCGATGTGCTTAACGGGAATCTTTTGACTCATGGGGCAGCTAACTTACTCCGAGGCACCGCAGGGGAGTGCGATAGTGGGAAGATCCGGGTGGCCAGAAGCCACCCGGACTGAGCGCTTACTTTTGCGACAGGCTATATACGTAGGCCGCCAGCAAATGAACTTTCTCTTCGCCCAGAATGTCTTTCTGAGCTGGCATTACACCGGCACGACCGTAGAGCAGGGTTTGCTCGATCTTGGCCGCAGTACCACCGTATAGCCAGACATTGTCGGTCAGGTTAGGTGCACCAGCAGACTGAATGCCTTTTGCGTCTTTGCCGTGGCACGCTGCACAAGCAGTTTGAAACATGTTGGCACCACGCTGGATAGCCTCCTGATCGTCAGAGCGGCCACTGAAGGACAACAGGTAATGTGTCAGATCGCGTACATCGCTCTTGCTCATGTCAGGCTTGAGTCCCTTGGCAGGCATGTTGCCCTGACGGCCATTGAGCAGTGTTTCCTTGATTTTTTCAGGTGTGCCGCCGTACAACCAGTCGTCGTCGGTCAGATTGGGGAAGCCCAATGCACCGCGGCCGGAAGAACCATGACAAACCGCACAGTTATTGGCGAACAGGCGCTGGCCGACTTTCATGGCTTCTTCGTCTTTTGCCAGCTCTTCAATGGGACGCTCTGCGTAGGCAGCAAAAATGGGGCCGTACTTTTCCTCCGCTTCGGCCATTTCCTCTTCCCATTGGCCCACAGATGACCACTCGGCCAAGCCTTTCCAGTTACCCAAACCTGGGTAAACCAAGTAGTAACCCAGGGCGTAGATACAGGTGGCAACGAACAGGTGCAGCCACCACTTTGGCATAGGGTTGTCATATTCCTCGATGCCGTCATAGGTATGACCCATGGTGTTTTCGGTCTCGGTTTTGCTGGTCTCGCTTTTGCGCGTTGCCCAGAGCAGCCACAAACTGCCGAAAACGCTGCCGAGAATAATGATGGAAACCCAGTAGCTCCAGAAACTAGTCATGATCTTTTCTCTCTGTTTCGCTCAAGGTGCGTTGTTCAATCTCGTCATCTTCGAACGGCAGGTTCGAAGCTTCATCAAAATCTTTCTTCTTGTTGCTGTTATACGCCCAAAGACAGATTCCGACGAACACGATCATCACCAATATGGTGGACAAACCTCGAAGCGTGTTGATATCCATGGTTCTTGTTATCGTCCGCTAATCACAGTGCCCAGCTGCTGCAAGTAAGCAACCAGAGCTTCGATTTCGGTCTTGCCTTTCACTGCATCAGAAGCACCCGCGATATCTTCATCGGTGTAGGGTACGCCTACTGCACGCAGGGCCTTCATTTTTTCGGGCGTCACCTTGTGATCGATTTTGGCGGTGAACAACCAGGGATAAGAAGGCATTTTGGATTCGGGTACCACATTACGCGGGTTATACAGGTGAGCGCGGTGCCAATCGTCACTATAACGACCACCTACACGGGCCAGGTCTGGACCGGTACGCTTGGAACCCCACAGGAAGGGGTGCTCGTATACGTGTTCACCCGCAACGGTGTAATGGCCATAACGCTCGGTTTCAGCACGGAACGGGCGGATCATCTGAGTGTGACAGGTGTTACAGCCTTCACGAATGTAGATGTCGCGACCCTCAAGTTCCAGAGCGGTGTGTGGCTTGAGGCCCTCGATAGGGGTTTTCATGTCTTTGTGGAAGAACAGCGGTACCACTTCTACCAAAAAGCCAAAGCTGATGGCCACAATGATCAGAGGGATCATCAGGCCAAGGTTTTTCTCGATTACTTCATGATTCATGCTTCGATCTCCTAGGCCGCTTCGGCAACAGTGTCGAGCGCTGTTGCTTGTTTCTGTTTAACGGTCAGCCAGACATTCACTGCCATCAGCAACATGCCGGACAGGAAGATCGCACCACCGATGGCGCGCACCAGGTAGCCGTAGTGGCTGGCCTCAAGAGATTCCACAAAGCTGTAGGTGAGCGTGCCGTCTTCGTTCACTGCGCGCCACATCAAACCTTGCATGATGCCGTTTACCCACATGGCAGCAATATAGAGAACAGTTCCCGCAGTTGCCAACCAGAAGTGAAGATTGATCATGCCAACGCTATACATTTCTTTCACGTTGAACAGTTTGGGGATTAAGTGATAGATCGCGCCGATAGAGATCATGGCAACCCAGCCTAGTGCACCTGAGTGTACGTGGCCGATGGTCCAGTCAGTATTATGCGACAGGGCATTTACGGTCTTGATCGACATCATGGGGCCTTCGAAGGTAGACATACCGTAGAACGAAAGCGATACAACAAGGAAGCGCAGAACCGGATCGGTGCGCAGTTTATGCCAGGCACCTGAAAGCGTCATCATACCGTTGATCATGCCGCCCCAGGAGGGAGCCAGCAGAATCAGAGACATGACCATGCCAGCACTTTGCGCCCAATCTGGCAGGGCACTGTAGTGCAAGTGGTGACCACCGGCCCAAACATAAAGCGAGATAAGCGCCCAGAAATGAACGATTGACAGACGGTAGGAATACACGGGACGTTCCGCCTGCTTGGGAACAAAGTAGTACATGATGCCAAGGAAGCCCGCCGTCAGGAAGAAACCAACCGCGTTATGACCGTACCACCACTGCATCATCGCATCGACGGTACCGGCATAAATGGAATAAGACTTCATGAAGGTGACTGGCACCGCCAGATTGTTACCAATATGCAGAATGGCAACGGTGATAATGAAGGCACCGAAGAACCAGTTGGCCACGTAAATGTGCTTGGCTTTGCGCTTCATGATGGTGCCGAAGAACAGTACTGCGTAGGAGATCCAGACGATCGCGATAAGAATATCAATTGGCCATTCCAGCTCGGCATATTCTTTAGAGCTGGTGAAGCCCATGGGCAGTGTGATGGCTGCTGCAACGATGACCGCTTGCCACCCCCAGAACACGAAGGAGGCCAGCGTGTCGGAGATTAAACGTGCCTGACAGGTACGCTGAACAACATAAAGTGAGGTCGCGAACAGGGCGCTGCCTCCAAAAGCAAAAATTACCGCGTTGGTGTGTAGAGGGCGAATACGGCCAAAGCTGAGCCAAGCGGTATCAAAATTCAATTCGGGCCAAACTAGCTGACAGGCAATAAAAACACCGGCCGCCATGCCGACTATGCCCCACACCACCGTCATAATGGCGAATTGACGTACAACCTTGTAGTTGTAGGTGATTTGATTGAACTCTTTGTTCATCGTTAGGATCCACAGTTTTATGTTGTTTAGGATGTCTTGCGCAGCTGACGAGGGCGGCGGGTTTACGGCATCAACGGCGCCGAAAGAACTCGCAGAGTGACTGCACTAGGAGTGGTCAAACACTCGCCAACAGCAGCAGCGCGCGAAGAATACTGATTGATATTAGTAAAATCAACCAAATGTCTGACTAAATTGACGTAGCTCAATAGTGTAGACAATGACTATAAAGCTGCATAAAAAATAATCAGTGCGTGCGCTTTGTAAACAGGTCTTGAGAGGTGGGGAGAAACGTTATAGAGGATTGCGGACGGCCAGAGCACTGCTCTGGCCGGTTGCTTTATGGCGAATCTAGCAGGGTTACATTTTCTTCTTTTTCTAGCATGAGATTGAGTTTATCCATCATCTCTTTGCGTTCTGGTGAATCCTGCCACTGTTGCCATTCAGCGAGGCTGCGCCATTTGCAGAGAATCATGCGGTGGCGTGGGTTCTGCAGATCGCGGAGCGATTCACCCGAAATAAAACCGGGCGCAGCCACAGCGCGCTGCAAGATTTCCATGGCTGCCTGTTCGTAATTCGCCTCGAGTGTTTCGGCGATGACCCGTTCGATGATTACGCGTATCATGTCTGTCCTTCTTTATATACGTAAAACGATGTTAAATGTACCGGCTGGTGCCTGATAGTTAAAGCATAGACCAGCTCGTTGCTCTCTGCCGTTTAGCTTAATGGAAATTATGGAACACCAACACGATCTGAATGCCGAAGGTTTGTATTGCCCTGAACCCGTGATGATGCTGCACGCCAAGGTGGCGGATATGGCGGCGGGAGAAGTGTTACGCGTGACGGCCACAGACCCCTCAACGCAAAGAGATATTCCTCAGTTCTGTCGCATGCTGGGGCACACCTTATTGTCGGCTGAGCAGGAAGACTCGATTTTTGTGTACCTGATTCAAAAGTCAGGCTAACGGTATCTACTTGCTTTTAAGGTTGATCAGGCCGGCACTCACTATAAAGAGGCATCCCAATACGATGGAAAGAGTCAGGGCCTCGTCCCAGAGCCACCAGCCCATGGTCGAAGAGAAGACCAGTGAGGTGTAAGTAAACTGGCCAATCTTGCCGGCACTCACTCTGCGATAGGCAGCTGTGATCAGCAGTTGCCCAACTGTGGCCACCACCGCAAGTGTGAACAGCCAAGCCATCTGGGTCAATGACGGCGATTGCCAGTGTTGCCAGGCAAAAGGAAATGAGCACAGCGAGGCAATCAGGCTGAAGTAAAACACAATGCGCAGGCTTGGCTCGGTAGAACGCATTCTGCGAATGGTGACCTTTGCTACTGCCGCCAGCACAGCACCCAGCAGGCCAATCATCACTAAGTCCACTTCTGACCAGCCTTTATGTTTGGGGTCGACAATAAAAATAACGCCAATAAATCCTATGGCAATGGCAAACAGGGTGGTGCGCGACGAAGGCTCGCGTAGCCAGAGCAGGGCAACCAATGGAATAAAAAACGGGGTGGTCAGCTTGAGCAGAATGGCCTCGGTAAAATGCATTCGGCCCAATACGTAAAAAAAACAGGCCATGGCACTTACACCAATGATTCCGCGTAGCGCATGAAAGCGCCATTCCCGCGTAACAAAGCCAGCGCGACCCAGAGTAAACGCGATCAAGGGGACGAGTATGACGAAGGCCAGCGCATTGCGAAAAAAAACGATGCCGGCATTATTCAGTTCGGGGGAAAGGTGTTTGATAATGCCCCCCATTACCGCGAAGCACAGCTCTCCAAGAATAACCGCGAGGATGGCTTTATTGCGTTGGGATTGCTGGTCTGTATCTGGGATGGCGCTAATGATCGTAGGCTCGCTAAAGAGAGTGCGCGCAAAGTGTAAACGAGCCTCGGGTGCCTAACAAGCGTTGCGCGGGGGCGGGCTTAGCGCTGCGCTAGCGTCGCGCTGTTTTCCAGAGAGAGGGCGCTGGCGAGTCGCTGTTCAAAATCCTGGGCCGTCACTTCACCTACAATGCGCAGTTCTTTGATCTCTTTGCCCTGCGTGTCAAAAAACAGGATTGATGGGGGGCCGAACAGCCCAAACTTTTCCATCAGGGCCTGATTGCCTGGGGAGTTTTCGGTCACGTCTGCTTTGACCAGTTTGAACTGAGCCATTTTGCTGGCGATTTGTGGTTGGGGGAATACCTGGTCTTCCATGATTTTGCA
>JAWWBW010000072.1:0-12645 GCA_033720775.1 Oleiphilaceae bacterium
GCTTCACTTCTTCCCACTCCCAATGCTCGCGCATGTAGGCCGTGTTGATTTCACTATCGAAGTGACCGATGTTACATACCACCGCACCGCTCTTAAGAGCCTGCAGCATAGGCGCGTCACACACATCCACGTTGCCCGTTGTCGTCACAATCAGGTCAGTAGTGCCCAACAGATCTTTATTGATGCAATCGAGTGTGCCTGTGTTGATACCATCGATGTAGGGCGAGACCACTTCGTAGCCATCCATGCAGGCTTGCATGGCACAGATCGGATCGACTTCGGTCACCTTCACGATCATACCTTCCTGACGCAGTGAGGCCGCTGAACCCTTGCCTACGTCACCGTAACCAATCACCAGCGCTTTCTTGCCCGAAAGCAGGTGGTCGGTACCACGCTTGATCGCGTCATTCAGACTATGACGACAGCCGTACTTGTTGTCGTTCTTGGACTTGGTTACCGAATCGTTCACGTTGATCGCAGGCACTTTCAACGTCCCTTTCTCGAGCATCTCCAGCAGACGATGCACGCCCGTGGTGGTCTCTTCCGAGATACCGTGAATTTTGTCGAGCATCTCGGGGTACTTGTTGTGTACCATTTCTGTCAGGTCGCCACCGTCATCCAAAATCATGTTGGCATCCCATACCTGATCACTGCCCTTCTCGGCCAGAATGGTCTGCTCGATACACCATAAGAACTCTTCTTCAGTCTCGCCTTTCCAGGCGAACACAGGAATGCCCGCTGCCGCGATGGCCGCTGCCGCATGATCCTGCGTTGAGAAGATATTACACGATGACCAACGTACCTCAGCACCCAGATCCACCAGTGTTTCGATCAACACAGCGGTCTGAATCGTCATGTGAATACAGCCCATGATCTTGGCATTCGCCAGCGGCTGCTCGGCCTTGTACTTGCGACGCAAGGCCATCAACGCCGGCATTTCACCTTCGGCGATTTCAATTTCTTTACGGCCCCACTCGGCGAGGCTGATGTCTGCTACTTTGTAGTCGGTAAATGACATAATAAATTCCTTGCTAGAAGCTCGAAGCTTGATGCTTGAAGCTGTCATGCGGCCGATATGCGTCGGCGCAGAGATTCATTTAAAGCGAAAACGTCTTCAATTTTTCGTTTGGTGTCTTCGTAGCACCATTCGATACTGTAAAGTCGTTCGCATAACAGTATTTGCGTTTCCATTTCAGCAAGAGATCCCTTTGCAATATTCAGAAACCGCAACATTTCTTTGTCGCTGTGTCTCGATGCTCCTTCTGCAATATTCGAAGGAACACTTACGGCACACTTTCGTAACTGTGCCGTCAACACAAACAGTTCTTCCCTGGGCAATTGCCTGCTGAGAGCGTATACACTTTCCGCCAGTTTCATGGCTTCCTGCCACACTAACAACTTTTGATGTCGTTTGATCATCCATGATCTCCCTTACTATGAATCGCTTGAAGCCAGAAGCTAGAAGCCGGCAGCGCTTCAAGCTTCTGGCCAAGGGTTTTACAACCCCGCGCCAGCTTTCAGCGCTTCGGCCTTATCCGTATTTTCCCAAGTGAATTCAGCTTCTGTGCGGCCAAAGTGGCCGTAGGCTGCTGTGCCACGGTAGATCGGACGACGCAGGTCGAGCATGTCGATAATGCCTTGTGGGCGCAGATCGAAGTGCTCGCGTACCAGCTCGGCAATCTTGCTTTCTTCTACCTTGTTGGTACCAAAGGTATTGATCGAGATCGAAGTGGGTTCGGCCACGCCAATCGCGTAGCTCACCTGAATTTCGCAGCGATCGGCAAGGCCGGCTGCTACGATATTCTTGGCCACATAACGTCCTGCATACGCGGCAGAACGGTCAACCTTGGAAGGATCTTTACCTGAGAACGCACCACCACCATGGCGCGCCATACCGCCGTAAGTATCTACAATGATTTTACGACCGGTGAGACCACAGTCTCCGACCGGGCCACCAATTACAAAGTTGCCCGTTGGGTTGATGTGGAACAGCGTATCACTGTGCAACCACTCGGCAGGCAGCACGGGCTTGATGATTTCTTCAAGTACCGCTTCGCGCAGATCAGACAGATTGATATCTGGGTCGTGTTGCGTCGATAGTACGACCGCGTCCACCGCTACCGGCAGGCCGTTTTCGTAGCGCAGAGTGACCTGACTTTTGGCATCAGGGCGCAACCAGGGCAGCACCTTGTTTTTGCGCAGTTTTGCTTGTCGCTCAACCAAACGGTGCGAGTAGTAGATAGGTGCAGGCATCAGCACGTCGGTTTCGTTCGTGGCATAACCAAACATCAGGCCTTGGTCACCCGCGCCCAGATCTTTGTTATCCGCCTCGTCTACACCCATAGCGATATCGGCAGACTGTTTACCAATGGCGTTCAGTACCGCACACGAAGCACCATCAAAACCTACATCTGAGCTGTTGTAGCCAATATCCAGAATCACATCACGAATCAGATCTTCAAGATCGATATACGTGCTGGTACGCACCTCACCCGCCACAATCGCCATACCGGTTTTAACCATGGTTTCGACGGCAATACGCGCATGCGGGTCGTCTTTCAACATGGCATCTACAATGGCGTCAGAAATCTGATCAGCCATTTTATCCGGATGGCCTTCAGACACCGACTCCGAAGTAAAAATTGCATATTCGCTCATAGTGAATTCCTTTTAAGGGATTAAGACGCGGCCGAATGACTAGGCTCGACCGCTGGTTTTAAAAATTTGCGCAACTGAATCTGAAAACCATTACGCAATCCAATAAATACACTTTCTTCTTCAGCCAGGCCGGCTCGCTCCGCCCAGCGACTTAACTGATGCGGTTCAAAACCCAGCCAGATATCACCGCAGTTTTCGCGGGCCCATTCCTGATTGTGATGTGATAAATCGCATACCACCAACAAACCGCCGGATTTCAACAGATCCGCGGCATCCTCAAATATCTGTGCTGGTGTGGGAACATGATGCAACACCATGTTCATGATCATGGCGTCTACCGAAACGTTTTCCTGCTTGAAAGCCTGCGTATCACCCAAATAAAACGACACATTCCTCAGACCTTCTTCCTGCGCAAACCGACGCGCTTTGTCGAGCATCGCACTGGAATTATCCAGAGCGGTTACTTGCGCATAGGCCAACGACAAAGGCTTGAGAAACTGACCTTCGCCCGGCCCCAATTCCAATACGTGCGCATTTCTCGACAAACCAGACTTGCTGAGCAGTTCAAAACTCGCCTCGGCATACTGCTCATAATCACAAATCATTTCCTGGTGATCCGAAAACGAACTGGCATGACGCGCGAAAAATGCGCGCGACTGCACTGAACGCTGTTCACGAATTTCTTCAATTCCCTGCTCGAGAGCTTCAGACAATGTATATCGATCTATCATCCGAAACAGCTGCTCAATGGTCTCAACATCGTGCGGGGTCTGGCGCATAAAAGGTCTGCGATAAAAAATAGCATTACCTTCACGCTGGGCCTCAACCAGCCCTGCCTTGCTGAGTACTTTGAGGTGATGGCTCATACCCGACTGTTTTGTACCGAACAACTGCGTCAGCTCCAACACGCCAAAGGTGTCTGACTTCAACACCTGCAGAATCTGCATACGCAAAGGGTCCGCACAGGCCTTCAGCATCTGACTGAGCACTGTAATATCCGATTCAGTTGTTTCTAAGTGACTGGCAACGGCCACACTGGGGCTAGGATTGAGCATGACGGCGAGTATATCAATATATTTTGATATATCAACATCTATATCAATCCTTTTTGATATAGATGTTTCAGCGGGCCACTTATAATCTCACCTCCGTTTTTTGTAGCCCCTGGGCAAGACAAGCTGACGACAACCACATGCACTCTTTTTTGAAGCGCTATAGCTCGCACTTAAGCGTCAAATCCTTTTACACTCAGACAACCCTCCCCCCAACACAAACATGATAACACGCTGTTTTATATATACTTATCAACGCTGGCACGAGACATGCTTAACGTGCAGAAGAGCGCAGACAGGTAGCGCCAACACTCCCACTTAAACAAATTAATATGGAAGGATTCACAGATGAAACTAAAAAAACTTACTCAAGCGCTCGCCGTAGGCGCCGCTCTCACTGTTGGCGCCGCCTCTGTAGACGCTCACATCGTTGGCCTTGGCTACACCTTTGAAACAAATGGCGACGTGACGTTTGACGCTCTTCACTGGCACGGCTCTCACGGCGCAGCCGGCGCACTGATTGTAGATGGCGTATCTTATAACTTCACTTCGGTTACTCACAACACGTCTGCAATGACTGGCCTTGACGGCTGTCTGGCCAACTCAAGCTACTCCGTTTGTGATGCTGGCGCAGGGGTTCTTTCGGTAACAACAGGCGTAGACGACTGGCTTCACGTAACCATTTCTGGCCTCAGTGCTGGTTCACACACTGTCACTGCAAACTGGGGCCCTGGTGGCTTAACGGCTTGGACTCTGGATAACAACATTCAAACTCTGAACATTGTTACTCCTCCTTCTACCAACGTATCAGAGCCAGGTACCCTCGCATTGTTGGGTCTGGGTCTTGCAGGTCTAGGCATGACTCGCCGTCGTAAAGCGAGCTAAGCCTTTACAGATTACCCCCTGCCTACCTGTAAATTATCCAGGGGGTAATCTGAGCGCACGTTCCAACTCATACCCCCGCTCTCAAGTATTCACACAACATAATTTGTTTCTAATCAAAAGGAAGGGTTACGCCACTTATCAGCCGGCGTGTCCGAAAACTTTACAATCGCTATACACACCCATAGGGTACATATACCTCGTCTTATCAGGGGAACGGATGGCCGCAACCTATCACTGCGGTTTCACCAAGCTAAACGCGTTAGACACAAAACAAATTCTAATAATGAACCCCAACCCATCATTGGCATATTCGGGCTAATGAAAATCAGGTAAAGAAAACCCATATTTAATGAGCGTGTGGCGGTAATCAGACGTTTTAGCATATTCAGAAAACGCGACTGAAAAACGTTCTGCAAGCTGACGCGCATCAGCCCGGTGCTTGCTAAACGCCATATAGTTTTTACCGTGGTCAAAGGGCGGGTGCAGAAATTCAATCTGCTGCAGCACCCCCTCTCGTTTGGCGTGCAACATCAAGGCGGGTTTATTTCCCACTCCCACAAAAGGGCGACCGCTGGTGATACGTTCCAGTAACTCAGCTTCGTCGGTTACTGCATGCTTTTTCAGAAGATTCGAATCATCGAAGACTTTACCGTGCGAGTATCCGCGCACATAAAAAATGTCGTAATCCACGAGACTAAGAATATCCCCGTTAAACCGTGTCTTCAGGCCCTTAGGGATAACAACTGAACTGTTTTCGTATATATGGGGAGCTGAGGTGTAGATAACATCCTCAGCACGTTCTGGTGTTTTGAAGTAGAGAATGACCATATCCAGCGAACCCACCTTCAACATATTCTGCAAGCGCTTCCATGGCACTCTCTCATAACGCAGCTCATACCCTGCGCGACGGGAAACCGCTTCAGCAATATCTATCGCGGCGCCTTGCAAAGCACCATTTTCGACATAGTAAAAAGGCGGGTAATCCAGCGCTCCCAAGCCGACTTTCAAGGTTTGCGACTGCACGGGCGTCATCACCATGCAGAGGATAAGGCTTAGCAAGAGTGCGGGTAATATTTCGAACACTTTCATTATTTTGTTGTCGATGCGGCCGAATACGCTATTTTAGTTTAGCTCATTATGACGGATACGCACGGCCACGGCAGATCCTACTCGCACTTCTCTCTTCACTGAAGATGGCGACCACCGGTTAACCCAATAACCTAAAGAACTGCGGGTCTTCGAAGCATAATTCGGGTTACGTAGGTTTATCGTTTTTCTGATGCCAGCCAAAACGCTTACACGCGAACACACTACTGAAATGTCCGGCTGCGGCAGCCACCAGCGCCGCGATGGCAATGGGCACGTTTTCGGTAAGCACCCAAAACAGACCGGCGGCAATCAGCGCCCCCGAAGGATAAGCATCCGCCGAAGGGCCAGAGAGTTTACGACTCAATTGATGTACGGCAAAAATGCAGACAAAAGAAAGTACTGCCGCTTCGATGATACCAATTTGTTGCATGGGATCGATGCTCATTCGAGATTTGAAAAAACATGAGGCCGCATACTAATGGAATTGCGCCATGAATGACACGCTATCTCTAGATTCTGGCCGCCTCGCGTGCGACTGTTTTATTGCATACGTCCTTCGCATTCAGTGCAAAAAGTCATCGGCCTCATCAAATGATCAATGAATGCTTGAAATCTCGGCACCATAAATAAGAAAGCTGTTTTTGCCATGCCGTTTTGCGGTTTCGATTAATAACAGATCACCAATATGGTGGCCGTACTCATCATTGATCGGCTTGAAGTTATCCAGATCCAAAAAAAGCACCGCAAATCGGGTGCTGCGCTGTCAGCTGCCGATGATTTTGCTTGAAAGCAACCAGCAGCAATGCGGTGATATAACGTATTCGGGTGTTTAGTGGCCTCATAACGGCCGCTTCAACGTTTCTGTTCTGCCACATCTAAAACTAGTCTAACCGGATTCAGAAATCACTCGTTTTTTGCACTCGCTTGAGCTGAATCATCTGTTTTACCAAAACACGCGTGCATTTGAGTCCGGCAAATAAATCTATAGAGCGAAGATTAGGCGTTCTCGTTTCATGCATATCGATACAGGTTATACACCACCCTTAGGTGTAATAGACGCACGCCCCTTCGGCACCGCATAATAAGGCCCCCATTATTTTCCAATGAGATGCATTTCGCCATGCGGCTACCCCGCCTGTACACACCACAAAAACTTCACCAGCAGACCCGAATTCAACTCGATGACAAAGCCGCTCAGCACCTGGTTAAAGTGTTGCGTTTCAAAGCCGGCGCCGAAGTGGAACTGTTCAATGGCGATGGCGTGCACTATCGCGGCACACTGGTGGAAGCGAGTAAAAAGCAGGTAGTCGTCGAATTAACTAGCCACACCGCCAGCCATCAGGAAAGCCCCCTGCATACGCATTTAGGGCAAGTCATCTCGCGCGGGGATCGTATGGATTATGCGGTGCAAAAAGCGACAGAGCTCGGTGTCACCGAAATCACGCCTTTGTTCAGCGAACGCTGTGAAGTCAGATTGAATCCGGAACGCCAGCAAAAGCGTAAGGAACATTGGCAGCAGGTTGCCATTAGTGCGGCAGAACAGTGCGGGCGAGCCACCGTACCCCAGGTACATGATTGTGCCAGCCTGGAAGACTGGATTGGCCGCCTAGGGCAAGACGAGCTGGGCCTGGTGTTACACCACCGCGACCAACAGAACCTAATGGCATTACCCGCGCCCAACGCAGTTCGGCTGTTGATTGGACCCGAGGGCGGCCTGAGCGACCGCGAAATCAAGGCGGCTCAAACACAGGGATTCAAAGCGGCAACCTTCGGCCCCCGCGTTTGGCGTACCGAAACGGCACCCGTTGCTGCACTCAGCATTGCGCAGTGGCTGTGGGGCGATTTGCAAACATCCAGCACCGACATTCAGGACTAAGCCATGCCGGAAAACACCTTTTCGCAGTTTTTGTACAACAGCCGCTGGGCCTTGGGGATCATTCTCGTTGCAGTACTGATCATCATGCTGCTGATCGTTACCATACCTGAGCCACCCACTACTGCGACCACTGAAAAAGCATGGCTGGTAGAGAGCGCTGAGGTTTCTCTGGGAGCCCATCATCCCTTCTTACAGATCATTGGCAAAACCGAGTCTCCACAGGTTTCAACCCTGAGTAGCGCACTGGTGGCTGACATAACACATGTTCCCGTGCGCGAGGGGCAAGCGGTACAGGCAGGCGACTTGCTGATCCAACTGGATGAGCGCGACCTCAAGCTCAAGCAGCAACAGCTTGAAGCCGATGTGAAAGACATCGAGGCGCAAATCGCAACAGAGAAAAACCGCTATGCCAGTGATCAGCGCGCGCTGGCAGAAGAACAAAAGCTGTTAAGTATCGCCGAGCAGGCGCTGGCGCGACAGGCGCGACTTAAAGCATCGAATCTGGTCGCGCAAGAACGCTACGAACAGGCAGAATCGGAACGTGCCCGCGCGGCCTTGGCGGTGAGTAATCGTCAACAGGCGCTGGCGGATCATCCGGCACGCCTCAAACAACTGCAAGCCCGCCTGTTGCGCGCAACAAATGCCTTGGATCAGGCCCGACTCGACTTGGAACGTACACGTATTGTCGCGCCCTTTGACGCCTGGATTACCCGTGTTGATATCAGCGTTGGCGAGCGCGTGCAGACAGGCCAAAGCCTGCTGGAGCTCTTCGAACCCGGTTCTGTGGAGGTGCGCACCCCTATTCCTGATCGCTACACGGGGCTACTGCGCAAGGCTTTGCAGCAGGACCAGCCCGTCACGGCGACTGCGCGTACACAGGGTCAACCGGTGCAACTGGCCTTAAGCCGATTATCGGCTCGCACGAACCCGCAATCGGGTAGCGTTGATGCGCTGTTTGTTCCCACAAATCCACAAGCAGCCCTTAGTCTTGGTGCCAGCCTGACTGTACAAGTGCAACTACCTGTTATCGAGCAGATTGCCAGCCTGCCGATCTCGGCACTCTATGGCGAGAACCGCATTTATCGCATTAACGATGAGCGTTTGGAGACGCTGCAGGTTGACGTAGTTGGCCATCAATTTGATGCGCAAACACAAAAAGACCGCTTACTGGTACGCAGCCCTGAACTCAACGATGGCGACCTGATTATTACCACACAGTTACCCAACGCCATTGATGGCCTCAAAGTGCAACGCAGGGCTGCGCCATGAGTCACGCGACCGAAAACACGGCCTACCACAAGAATGATTTGATCGGCCGCTTTGCCCAGCATCGCGTGGCGGCTAACCTGCTGATGCTGATCATGCTGCTGTCGGGTATCGTTGCGCTGGTCAAACTGAACACCCAGTTTCTCCCCAATTTCGAGCCGGACTTTATTACCGTGCGTGTGGTATGGCCGGGTGCTGCGGCCGAAGACGTGGCGCGCTCTATCGTGACGCCTCTGGAGCAGGAATTACGTAATCTCGACTACGTGAAGGAGATGAAATCCACCTCTTATCAGAGTTCCGGCATTATCGTGCTCGAATACGATGAGGGGACCGATATGGGGCTCGCGCTGGATCAGGTGAAAGAGCATGTGAGCCTTGTGCGTAATTTACCCTCTGACGCAGAAGAACCTGAAATCAGTAAAGTCGCGATCAAAGAGGATGTGGCCACGCTGATTCTGTCATCGTCTGCCAGCCTTGAAGAGCTTCGTCCTTTGGCTTACCGCTTTGAACGGGAGCTGCTCGATCGTGGCGTCGCCAAAGTCGAGTTTATTGGCTTACCGGACCAGGAAATCGCCATTCAGATCGATAGCGAACAAATCAGTCGCTTGGGTGTATCTCTGCCGCAGCTTGGCCAACGCATTGTGGATGCCAGCCAGGATATTCCCGCCGGCACCAGCGGTAAAAACGAACTCGCCAGAGAATTGCGCAGCACCGAGCAAGGGCGCAGTACGGACGACTTTAAAGAGCTTACCGTGCTTAGCGCACGCAGTAACGAAGTGCTACGACTGGGGGATATTGCAGACATTGAACGGCGCAATAAAAGTGACCAGGTTGAAGTCTTCTACCGGGATCAGCCTGCCGTGCTATTGCGGGTATTGCGCACGCAAAACTCCGACACTTTAAAAGCCGCCGAAACACTGAATAACTGGTTACAGGAGACGCGCCCCGGCCTGCCACCGAGTGTCGCCTTGCATGCCTACAACGAAGCCTACGTGCTGATCGAAGATCGCATCAATCTGCTGGTTAAGAATGGTCTTGGCGGTCTGGTACTGGTGATCGCGATACTGTTTATTTTTTTGAACGGCCGCGTTGCCTTTTGGGTGGCGATAGGTATTCCCATCTCATTCATGGGGACCTTGGCCGTGCTCTACCTGACTGGTGGCAGCATCAATATGGTGAGCATGTTTGCCCTGATCATGGCCCTGGGCATTATCGTCGACGACGCCATTGTGGTGGGCGAAGATGCGCTCACCCATTACACCCAGGGTGAAAACCCGCTGCGCGCGGCTGAAGGGGGCGCGCGCCGCATGTTTGTGCCGGTCATGTCTTCGTCGCTCACGACAATCTCGGCGTTTCTCCCTTTGATGATGATCAGCGGTATTATTGGCAATATTCTGTTCGCGATTCCGCTGGTGATTATTTGTGTGATCATCGCCTCCGTGATCGAGTGCTTTCTGATCTTGCCCGGCCACCTTAATCACTCGTTTCAACGCGCCTTTAAACGCAATAAAACCGCCAGCTATCGCGAGCGCATTGATGCCGCCTTTGAAAGGTTCCGCGATGGCTGGTTTCGACAGCTGTCTGAAAAAGCCATGCGTAATCGCGGCACCACCCTGATATTCGCAGTGTCAGTATTCGCCTTATCCATCGCGCTTATGCTGACTGGCCGCATCCAATCTGAGTTTTTCCCACAACCTGAAAGCCATATTGTGCTGGCCAACGTCAAGTTCGCCTCCGGCACACCACCCACCGAAGTACATGCGTTTGGCCGCGAAATGCAACGCGCTTTAAGACTGACCAACGACGAACTCAAGCAAGACAAAGATCTGGTTATTCACTCGGTGTTGCGCCTTAACCAGGCCAGTTTTGACGGCGGCCAGAACTATTCGCGCGGCGAGCAATATGCCTCGGTACACGTTGAATTGCTCACACCCGATGCACGTGAGGTGCGTAACCCGGAGTTTATTGCCACATGGCGCAAACACCTCAATATGTTTGATGGCATTGAGCAGTTGAGCATCACCAGCCCGCGGGGTGGTCCACCCGGAAAAGACATCGATATCTTCCTCACCGGGCGCGAACCTGAAGTGCTAAAAGAAGCCGGCCAGAAGATTATCGAAAAACTCAAAAGCTATGTTGGTGTGAATGACATTCAGGACGACCTGCCCTTTGGCAAGGGCCAGTTCTTATATTCGCTCAGCCCTCAGGGCCGCGCCTTGGGCCTCACCGTAACGGAGGTGGGACGTCAGCTGCGTGCAGGATTTGATGGTCAGTTGCTGCAAGTCTTCTACGATGAAAACGAAGAAGTCGAAGTACGCCTCATCTTGCCAGATCAAGAGCGCCACTATCGTCGCACCCTCGAAACCTTTCCGATCGTCACGCCTTCCGGCAGCATCACTCCACTGGCCAACGTGGTAGAACTGGAGGACCGTCTAGGCCTCGAATTAGTGCGGCATACCGAAGGCAAAATGGGCCTGCATGTGACTGCTGGCGTTAATCCTGATGAGAACAATGCAAATATTGTCGTGGCCGATATCCAGGAGCAGTTTCTGCCACAACTGGCACAAGAGTACGGCCTTAAGTATGAACTCAAAGGCCGCTCAGAAGAGCAGGCTCAAACGGGCAAAGACATGGCCCTGGGCGCACTGGTGGGCTTCACGTTAATCTACATTATTCTGGCCTGGGTGTTTGGCTCCTACTCCTGGCCGATTGCGGTATTGCTGGCTATCCCCTTGGGTATCTCAGGAGCGATTCTCGGCCACGCGGTGATGGGGCTTAATTTGACGCTGCTGTCGTGGTTCGGATTTTTTGGCCTATCAGGCATCGTCATTAATGATGCCATCATTTTGGTTACCTTCTATCGGGAATTACGCGAACAGGGGCAGAATATTCACGAAGCCATTGTGAATGCCACCTGTGCCCGACTGCGAGCCGTATTACTTACCTCGCTCACCACCATTGCCGGATTACTGCCTCTGCTCTTTGAAACTTCACTGCAAGCGCAATTTCTGATCCCCATGGCGGTGAGCATTTCGTTTGGTCTGGCCTACGCCACGGTGTTAATTCTGTTCGTGATACCGGCTCTGGTCACGCTCATCGAACAAGCAAAAATGGCGATGCAACGAGGCCGAAGTGCTGAGTCAACGGACAAAGCGACTCAGACATCATAGAAGGTAAAACGGGCCCATCCTTTGATCAGCAAGTTAATAAAATGCATTTAGTTCAATAAAGAAAAACCTCACCAGAGCTTCTCTATTTGTGACAGACGAATTTAAATCACGAAGCAATTTCTTCGGCTTTTACCTATGACCGGAACGACCGCCTGTTGCAACAAGGCGGCACAACCTACACCTACGATGCTAACGGCAATACGCTCACAGAGACGCTCGACAGCACCATCACGACCTACACTTGGGACGCTAAAAACAAGCTGAAGCAAGTCGACAAAGGCGGGGGGACTTCTACCTACGACTACAACGTTGACGGCATCCGCATCGCGCAAACAGTCGGTAGCGATCTCACTCAATTCGTTGTCGATAGCCACCGTGACTATGCCCAAGTGATTGCGGAGCTGGACGCTTCCGATGCCATCCTCGTGCACTACACCTACGGCGATGACCTGATCAGTCAGGAACGTGCTGGCGCAACGAACTACTACCACTACGACGGACTCGGCAGCACCCGAGCACTGAGTGATGAGCTTGGTGGCTTCTCGGATAGTTACGACTACGAAGCCTTTGGTGAAGTGCTGAACACAACGGGAGCGACGGAGAATAGTTATCTTTATACCGGTGAGCAGTTTGATAGCCAGTTGGATCA
>JAWWBW010000073.1:0-12642 GCA_033720775.1 Oleiphilaceae bacterium
CAAACCAAGACGGTTGCCAACTGAGGTACAGGCTGCTCTCGGGGGTAACCAGCAGTGATTAGCGCAATAAATATGACATACCAAGGTGGAGAATAACGTGGAGCAGGGCATTTCGGTTTGGGGCCTCATCTTTGATGCGAGCTTGATTGTACAGCTAGTCATGCTGTCTCTCTTATTGGCATCGGTCGTGTCCGGGTTTTTTATCTTTCAAAGTGGCGCGTATTTTAAGCAGGCCAAGGTTGACCAGTTGGCTTTTGAGGAGCGTTTCTGGTCGGGCATGGATCTGAACAAATTGTACAAAGAGGCACATCCGCAACAGCCAAAATCAGGCCTGGAATTGATCTTCAGAGCTGGCTTTAAGGAATTCAATCGTCTTAAGCAACAATCCAAAATCGATCCTGATGCGGTAATGGAAGGTACACAGCGCGCTATGCGCGTGGCTTTATCGCGAGAGAGTGATCGACTTGATTTGCATTTGCCTTTTCTTGCCACGGTAGGCTCAACCAGTCCTTACATCGGTTTGTTTGGAACAGTATGGGGCATTATGAATTCGTTTTTGGGGCTGGCGGAGAATCAACAAGCGACATTGGCGACTGTGGCGCCCGGGATTTCCGAGGCCTTGATTGCTACCGCAATGGGCCTGTTTGCTGCGATTCCAGCTGTTGTTGCCTACAACCGCTATTCCGCACGTGCTGACAATCTTTATAAAGCCTATGAAACCTTTGCAGATGAGTTTTCGAGCATTCTTCATCGCAATGTGCATACGACAAACAAATCTGAATCTGCCGCTTAGGAGTTGATTGTGTCTCGTCCAAAGCGAAAGCCTATGTCAGACATCAATGTAGTGCCCTACATCGATGTAATGCTGGTTTTGTTGATCATCTTTATGGTGACCGCGCCAATGCTGACGCAAGGCATCAAAATCGACTTGCCCAAGGTTGAAGCAGCGCCGGTCAAGCTAGAGAAGAACCAGGAACCGCTCATTATTTCGGTCGATGCCAATGGTGCTTACTATCTCGATTTATCATCCTCATCAACCAAACCCTTGGGTTTGAAAGAGATGCTACAAAAGGCGTCGGCTGTCTTTGCCGAAAGGCCGGGGGTGACCACGCTGATTCGTGGGGATCGTAATGTTGAGTATGGGGTTGTGGTCGACTTGATGGCAGCCTTGCAAGAAGCCGGTGCAAGCAGTGTGGGGCTGATAACTGAAGAGCCATGAGCCCAATGAATCACGCTGATGATCGGCATGCTGCCAACTCTGGAGCGCATCCAGTTGGTGGGTCGGGTAAGAAGTATTTAATAGCCAGCGTGGTGCTCCATGTGTTGGTGCTGCTGGCCTTTGCTTTCTCTTGGTCGTTTAGTGGCACGCCAGAAATCGTCGTCCCTAAATATTTGGAGGCGCGCGTTGCCACGCAAGAGGACCTTGCGCCATTGAAAGAGCGCAAGGAAGAAGCTCAACGCAAGCAACAAGAGGAGCTAGCAGCGCGACGACGTGCCCAGGAAGAAAAAAAACGCCAGCAAGCGGAGGCAAGAAAAAAGCGAGAGGCTGAGGCAAAGGCGCGAGAAGCTGCAAAAAAAGAAGCAGAAAGAAAAAAAGCCCTGATCGCAAAGCAGAAAAAAGAGAAGGAACTTAAAGAACGCGAAGAAGAGCGCAGGCGTCAGGCACAAAAAGAGGAAAAAGAGCGCGAGGAAGCCGAGCGTAAAGCGCGCGAACAGGAAGCGTTGGCGCGCAAAGAAAAAGAACGTAAAGAGCAGGCGCGTCGTGAGCGAGAGCAAGCCCTAGCGGAACGACTTGCCGAGGCTGAGCGTGAGGCAGCTGAAAGAGCTGCGGAAGCGCAAAGGCAGTCTCAAGTGGCGGCTGTCGAGGCAAGCGAGACAGAGCGTTACATGGGGTTGATTAAGCGGAAAATTGAAGACCGTTGGCACAAGCCTCCGAACAGTAAAAATCTCACGGTGGTGCTCGATATTGAGTTGTTCCCGACAGGTGAATTGCGATCGGTGAAGATAAGAAAGTCGAGTGGCAATGCGGCATTGGATCAGTCGGCGCAGGTAGCAGTGCGCAGTGTAAGAAGATTTCCAGTCCCTGAATCAGCGGCCTTGTTTGAAAAGCAGTTTCGCAAGTTTGCGATGAGTTTTACACCCTAAGCAAAAGGTTGATATCAACTACTATGCATAAATTTTTTCGATCAATTTTAGTTGTTTTGGTTTTGCTAAGTTTGTGTGGGCGTTTTGCTCAAGCTGAGTTAATGATTGAGATAACAGAAGGCTCGGCTAACGCGCTCCCAATTGCGGTGGTCCCTTTTTCAGCTCAAGGTGGTGTGCCGGTACCCGAAGATATTGCGCGGATTATCAGTAATAACTTGCAGCGCAGCGGCGATTTTGATGTTTTACCTACCGGACGAATGCTGAGTTTGCCTGACTCGATGGAACAGGTGCATTATCGTGACTGGCGTTTGCTGGGCCAGACTTATGTAGTGGTGGGCCAAGTCTCTTTTGATGCGGCAACGCAGCAGTTCAGAGTGCAGTACGAGTTGATCGATGTATATGGTCAAAAGCGTTTGCTCGGCGAGCGACTCTCAGTCCCGGGCAATGGTCTTCGCAAGTTGTCTCACCTAATCTCAGACAAAGTCTATGAAACCATCACGGGGGTGCGAGGCGCTTTCTCAACCAAGATTGCCTACATCACGCTGCGTAACCTGCCTGGCGGGAAACAGGAATACCGGCTGCAGGTGGCAGATGCCGATGGGCAAAATGCCTACACCTTATTCAAAAGCCATGAACCGATACTCTCTCCCGCCTGGTCTAATGATGGGCAGCATCTCGCTTATTCATCATTCCATACGGGGCGGCCTGCTATTTATATTCAGCACGCCAGAACGGGTGGGCAGCGTAAGGTTACATCGTTTACCGGATTAAACAGTGCACCCATGTGGTCGCCAGATGATAGTCAGCTTGTCATGACGCTTTCCAAAGACGGCAATGCTGAAATCTATACCTATGATTTAGCTTCAAACACCTTGAAACGTCTTACCAATCATTATGGGATTGATACCGAAGCGAGCTGGTCGCCAGATGGAAAAGAGCTCGTTTTCACTAGTGATCGAAGTGGTAAGCCGCAGATCTATCGTATGAAGTTGTCTGATTTGCGCCCTCAGCGGCTCACCTTCGAGGGGCGATATAACGCGCGACCGCGTTTTAGTCTTGATGGCAAGTCGCTCTACTATGTGCATCAGGTGAATGGGGATTTCCACATTGCGGCCATTGATATGGAGACAGGCGATAACAGGGTGCTCACCTCGACGCCATTGGATGAGTCTCCAAGTGTGGCACCAAATGGCCGGATGATTATGTATGCCACAAATCGAAATGATAAGGGGGTGCTTGCGGTGGTGTCGGTAGATGGTGGCGCTAAGTATTTTCTGCCATCAGATTACGGAGATGTTAAAGAACCGGCATGGTCGCCCTTTTTGAACTAAATTTATATTTAAGCTGCTTGTGTGCTGTGTTTCGCTTCGGTTAACATCAACGCACGTCCCCGCCAGCTAAAACTGTGGAAAAGAACGAAAAAACAGTTGTACCAAACACGCATAACTCAAAATGAAGGAAAAGAGATGAAATTCGATTCATTCCGTCACGCCATTGCCTTATTGTTAGCCCTTGCTCTGTTGAGCGGTTGTGAAAGCATGAGTAAGTCTGACGACGAATTTGTTGCTGACGAACCGCCAGCTGAAACGGCCGAAGATACTTCCAATCAAGCAGATACCTACAGCGCTCCGGAAGAGCCTCAGATTAGCGCAGAAGAATTGGCAGCCCAGCGAGCCAAAGAGGCCGCAATGAAAGAGCAAGCGGCATTGAGAGAAGTGCGTACTTTCTACTTCGATTTCGATCAATACACGGTTAAGCCTGAAGCGCGCTCACCTCTTGCTGCGCATGCTGCCTTCTTGGCTGCCAACCCTTCTGTAAAAGTTGTGCTTGAAGGCCATTGTGACGAGCGCGGCACCAAAGAATACAACATTGCACTGGGTGAAAATCGCGCCAAAGCGGTTGCACGATTCCTGAAAGTGAATGGTGTGTCTGACGCGCAGATTGAAACCATCAGTTATGGTGAAGAGCGTCCAGCGGATGCTGGCCATAATGAGCAGGCTTACGCTAAGAACCGTCGCGTATACATTGAATACAAGTAAGTTAGCGTTAGTGTAAGTAGAAGAGCGATCCATGGTGTGTCGAAAATTGAATAAACCGCGTATCGTGGTCGCTCTATTGCTTGGGATGATGGCATTCGACCTCCCGGCAAGAACCCTGATCTTTCAGTCCAATAACGAAAACTCCCCAGAGCAGCCCGTTGAGCTTGACTCTCCAGCGGCTAGTGCTGCTCAAGCAAATGTTACTCCTCAAAATAGTGGTCAGCAGTATTCGACTGGTTCCGTTGCACCGGCGTCATCTGCCAATACAGAATTGCTATTTATGATAGAGCAGCTGCAGCAAGAGGTGCGTATGCTGCGAGGTATGGTAGAAGAACAGGCATACCAGTTGCGCACATTGCAAGAGAGTAGCAAAGCGCGTTACCGAGATCTCGATGCGCGAGTGATGGCCTTGGGAACCACGCCAAAGATTCAGCCTAAAGCGGCGGCAGCTCCGGTTGTTGCTGATAGCAAAGAGCCGGTCACCGAGCAGAGCTCGGCATCAACTCCGCCGACTGAAGCGCAGCGTCGCGAGTATCAATTGGCGTACAATCTGATTAAAGAGCGTAAATTTAATGAGGCAGTGGATGCACTGCATGTATTTATTGAGAAGTACCCTGAAGGTGAATTAACTGGTAATGCCTACTATTGGTTAGGTGAGGTATATCTTGTCCTCCCCAAGCTGGAACAGGCAAAGCAGGCATTTAGCATTGTGGTTAAATCCTTCCCAGGCCATCGTAAATTGCCAGACGCTTTATTCAAGTTGGCCGTCGCGCATGATCGCTTGCAAAGCCCCGCAGAGTCAGAAAAGTTGTTGACGCGAGTACAGCAAGAGTTCCCCGAAAGTACGGCTGCCAAGTTAGCAAAAGACTATAAAATAAGTCGCTAACTTATTGAAAGTTGGTGAAACTTTCAGCTGATTCTTTAGTGTAAAACTTTCTGTAAATAATTTTTTTTATCCCTTGTTATTTTCAGCAAAATCATTACTATATGCGACCTCGTTGGGTCGTTAGCTCAGTTGGTAGAGCAGTTGGCTTTTAACCAATTGGTCGCAGGTTCGAATCCTGCACGACCCACCAACATCTTCTAAAGAATAGCGTTTGCTATCCGGTTTAGGGTCGTTAGCTCAGTTGGTAGAGCAGTTGGCTTTTAACCAATTGGTCGCAGGTTCGAATCCTGCACGACCCACCAAACAAAAGGCTGCCTCAAAAGGGCGGCCTTTTTTTGTGGCTGTAGTTTGTCAGAAGCTTTTGCGTAGCTTGATACTGTTCCCGCTTGCTGGGGGGTGATCTCCAGCGTGGGTGGTAGATGTTTGACAGATGATATCGCTACGAACCTTCCCCATAAAAAACGATCTTAAGCGTACTCGGTATTTTATGCTTCTTGCTTAGTCTGGCATAGACGGTTTTAAGCGTTATAATGGCGGCGAATTTTGTACAGGTATTGGTTAGATGAGCAGCATTGCAGATCGCGTTTTGGTTCAAGAACATCTCGCACACGAACGCCTTCCCAAAGAGGTAGATGAGACGCAGCAGGCGTTTCTTTCAACCGAAATTAAGCGCTTGCTGGAAGAGAAAAATGCTGTTCTGGTTGCGCATTACTACACCTCGCCAGAGATACAGGCTTTAGCAGAGCAAACAGGTGGATGTGTATCAGATTCTCTTGAAATGGCGCGTTTTGGAAACACGCATACTGCGGATACTTTGATCGTCGCAGGCGTAAAGTTCATGGGTGAAACTGCTAAAATTCTGAACCCGGAAAAACGCGTATTCATGCCGACGCTGGAGGCAACCTGTTCGTTGGATATTGGGTGTCCAGATAAAGAGTTCAGTGAGTTTTGCGATGCGCATCCGGACCGTACCGTGGTGGTTTATGCCAATACCTCGGCGGCGGTAAAGGCGCGTGCAGACTGGGTTGTTACATCTAGCATTGCCTTGGATATCGTTGAATATCTTGATAAGCGGGGCGAAAAAATACTGTGGGCTCCCGACAAGCATTTGGGTGCCTATATCCAAAAACAAACCGGCGCAGACATGCTCATGTGGGATGGCTCATGTATTGTGCATGAGGAGTTCAAAGGGCAGGGCTTAAAGGATTTGAAAAAGGTCTATCCCGACGCTGCCATACTGGTACACCCCGAGTCGCCTGAGTCGATGATCGAACTTGCCGATGCGGTTGGGTCGACAACGCAATTGATTAAGGCGTCTCAGACTCTGCCCAACTCCACTTTTATCGTTGCGACAGATAACGGCATCTTCTATAAGATGAAGCAACTCTCGCCAGAAAAAACCTTTATTGAGGCGCCTACCGCTGGCAATGGTGCAACGTGCAGGAGTTGCGCGCATTGCCCCTGGATGGCTTTGAATGGTCTTCAGAACCTTTATGAGTGCCTAAAGGAATTGCCTGCGCAAAATGAAATTTTTGTCGATGCTGAATTAAGGGAAAAAGCCCTGGTGCCCTTGCGCCGTATGCTCGATTTCAAGAAGTAGTCTCGATGGGGTTGTGTTTCGCACGCAGCCCATCTGAAGGTTGTCTAGAATGGCGCTCCTTTCTGAAGCGCCTGAATTTCATTTTTTCTCACCTGTATTTTAGCGCGTGTGTTAGCGTTTCCAGCGCTTTTTTGGTGGGCAAGGTCCAGTTGCTCTAAGGCCAGTTTGAAGTTACCGTGCAGCTGAAAATATTCTGCGCGGGCTTGATGGAGTGACACGATGTTGCCGGCAAGCCCCTGTGTTTCTGCCAGTAGCTCCCAAACGCGAGGATTATTTGGGGTGCTTCGGGCGAGGCTGTTTAAAATACCTGTCGCACGCAGGATCTGGTTTTTGTCCGTGAGTATGTTTACTAGCGATATGGCGGTTGGGTAATTGTCTGGATAACGCTTAAGCTGGGTTTCAAGTAGCGCGATGGCTTGCTCAGAATCACCGTGGTTGTGCAAGGACATCGCCTTAAGAATAAGAATTGATATTTGACCGGGAAAATCGCGCTCTAATTCCCTGATTAACTCGAGGGATTTTTGAGGATTGGTCTGGCTCAAAAGATAGGCCTTGCCGTATTTGGCGGCGTGAGCACGCAATGAAGGCGCTGTACCTAGTTCTTGCTCAAAATGCGCTAATGCGCGTTCCGGGCTCTCGGCATAATCGGCAATAATAATGTTCTTGCTGAAGTGATACTCGGGGTTGTCACTGTAACGCCTTGGCGGGTATTGGTTGGCTCTGTTTCTGGTGTCTGCAACGCGGTTTTCTGAAAGAGGGTGCGTTGATAGGTATTCGGGTACCTGCTGGCCTTGCAATCGATTTTGTCGAAACATGCGTTCGAACATGGCAGGCATGGCTCGCGGGTCAAAAGCAGATTCATTAAGAATTCGAATGCCTAGTCGGTCAGCTTCCTGTTCGTTTTCCCGTGAAAAACTAAGCATTTTTTCTATCCCCAGGGCCTGTGTGCTTGCCAGGGCCGCTACGCCGGCTTCGGTACCAGCCGTTGCCATGACCACGACGCTGGCCAACAGTCCTGCTAGCTGTAAGGGTTGGGACTTGGCCTGGGATTCCAGTCGTCTGGCATAGTGGCGTTGGCTAAGGTGGGCGAGTTCGTGCGCGATAACCGCCGCGAATTCCTGTTCCGATGCAGCATGTAAAAACAGACCGGCGTTTATGCCCATGACGCTACCTGGAACAGCGAAGGCGTTGAGGCTCGGGCTGTTGATAATGACCAGACTGAAATCGGAGTCCTGTACGCCTGACGCAGGTGCAAGCGAGTATACGAGGTGAGAAAAATATTCTTCGACGATAGGGTTGTGATAGAGCTCCACCTGTCGTCTCAGTGATCGAAGCCAGTATTGGCCGAGTTTTTTTTCTTCAGCGAGTGATACCAGCTCTGAAGAGCTGTTACCGATGGATGGCAGCTGGGTATTGGCTTGTATTGGAAAGCACAGGGTCAAGGTTAGAATAACTGTGAGCAGCGGTGCAATGGCATGCATTTTGTGATGTCGAGCCGGGGTCGGTCCAGTTTTTATCGAAAACGGCATGTTTAATTAAGGTGCCCTGTTAAACAGAATTTAAGACCGGTAAGCGAGCTGTGAGTTCCCATCGCGGTAAGGCTCATATAACATGGGCCACCGTCATAACCATATCGCAAAATACAGATACTGGAAAGCCGCGATGTCTCAGTACGATGAGTTGTTGGATGTATCGGGAGAGGCCTGTCCCATGCCGTTGCTCAAGGCGAAAATGGCTTTAAATAAAATAGATCCTGGTAAGGTTCTTAAAGTCATTGCAACCGATGCAGGATCGGTGCGCGACTTTTCAGCTTTCATCAAGCTAACTCCTCACGAGCTTGAAGAGGATTTTAGTGTTGAGGGCATGTTTGTTTACTACATTAAAAAGCACTAAGCGTGTTTTAGCGATTAAGGGTATACATGTTAAAGGTAGTTAAGGGCTGGTTTGATCGTTACTTTTCGGATGAAGAAGCCGTTGTACTGTTTTTATTATTGGTAGGTGGTCTCACAGTTATTGTGGTGTGGGGCGACATTCTGGCGCCGGTGATTGCTAGCGCTATTTTGGCCTTCGTTCTTCAGGGTATGGTCGCTTATATGGTGGATAAGGGGCTAAGCCAGCGATTAGCGGTTTACTTTGCCTTTGTCTTTTTTGTGGGGTTGGTGCTCGCTTTTTTCTTTGCGTTGCTCCCGCTGGTATGGACACAGCTATCTTCTCTTGTGACCGATATACCGCGTATTTTTGCCAACCTTGAGCAGCACCTGGTGAGTCTGCAGCAACAGTATCCCGGCATTATCACCATTGAAGATATGGAAAACCTCTATCAGCAGGCATCGGCAGAAGTCGCCGGTTTTTTGCAGTGGCTGGTATCGCATTCGCTTGAAAGTTTGCCGTTACTTGTAACTTTTCTTATTTACCTTATCGTCGTACCCATACTGGTCTTTTTCTTCCTCAAGGACCGGGCGCAGATATTCAGTGCGATTGGCCAGGTGTTGCCCGCCAACCGTAGATTAATGACGACTGTCTGGCTCGAAATGAACGAGCAATTTGCCAACTACGTGCGGGGTAAAGTGGTTGAAATCATGATTGTAGGTGGTACCACCTACATGGCCTTTATTTTCTTCGATTTGAATTACGGTGCTTTATTGGCATTGTTAGTAGGGCTTTCGGTAGTGATCCCCTATATTGGGGCCGTTGTAGTGACCATTCCCGTGACCATGATTGCTCTTTTCCAGTATGGTTTGCAGGAGGAGTTTTACTGGGTAATGTTGGCTTATCTGGTGATTCAAATGCTCGATGGCAACGTGCTTGTGCCGCTCTTGTTTTCGGAGGTCGTTAACCTTCACCCCATTATTATTATCGTTTCAGTGTTGTTTTTTGGCGGTATCTGGGGTATTTGGGGGGTGTTCTTTGCAATCCCGCTCGCGACGCTACTGAAAGCGGTGTTCAACGCTTGGCCCAGAGGTTTGGCGGCGCCAAGCGTTGATGCCTGATGTTGGAACTCTAATTTAAAATGCTTTGGCTGCGGCGAGTACTTCGTCAACGTGGCCTTTTACCTTTACCTTTCGCCATTCTTTTCTCAGTACACCCTCCGAATCGATCAGAAAGGTGCTGCGTTCTATGCCCATGTACTCTTTGCCGTAGAGTTTCTTCAACTTGATCACATCAAAGAGTTTGCAAAGCGCTTCGTCCGGATCGCTAATCAGGTCGAAGGGGAACTCGTGCTTGGCTTTAAAGTTTTCATGCGTGCGCATCGAATCTTTCGAAACGCCAAAGATCTGCGTGTTGCATCCGGCAAACTCTTCGTTCGCGTCTCTGAAGTTTTGGCCTTCTGTGGTGCAGCCCGGCGTGTTGTCCTTCGGATAAAAGTACACAACGGTGTGTTTTCCTTTCAGATCCTCGTGCGTAATGGTGCGTTCTGAAGTTGCTTGTGCCTCAAATGCCGGGATGGGCTGGTCAAGGGTAATCATGTGGCTCCTTTTGCGTGTAACAGGTTTGACTGATTTACGCTGCAATCAGCGAATTGGTTCAATGACCGCGTCGAGATTCAGATCATCGCAAAAATCCATAAATTCTTCTCTTAAGCTTGCAATATGGGTATCGGCTGACAGGCGAATGGTCATGCTCAGATTAAACATTTGTGTGCCTGTATGCGGTGCGCAATACGTACCCGTGTGTAAATCGTCGATATTAATATTCTGGGTGGAGAAGAACTGTGCGATTTCGTGCACGATGCCGGGGTTGTCCAATGCGACAACGTTGACAGAGTAGGCCAGTCCCGGAGCTGCAGAGCGCTCCTTCGTGTGTTTAATGGTGGTTGTCAGTTCCAGAGCCTGTGACAAGGCTGGTAGAGTAGACTCCAACTTCGCAATGTTGTCCCAGTTGCCTGATACCATCATGATCACGGCGAACTCTCCACCCAGCACAGTCATGCGGCTGTCTACTATATTGCAGTGGTTGGAAGAGCATGCCTTGGCGAGCTCATTCACTATACCAGGGCGGTCAGTTCCCACTGATGAGATAACCAGATAATTAGGTTTATTTTGTGGCGCGCTCATAAATGATGTTTCCTGTTGAATGAAGGCAAGCAGTATATAAATGGTATTGGTGCAGGGTAAAGCGCCTTAGGGCTTTTTGGCTACCTCCTTACTTGTGCTAAGGTGCCTGCGGCATTAACATACGCGCTTTGTTATCCGTGCAAGTTGCACAGCCTTTCAAGTCGTGTTCCCGGTGGAGACAGTTATGATTTCAGGCAGTATCGTTGCCTTAGTGACGCCAATGCATCCCGATGGCTCCCTCGATTGGGAGAAGCTGGATCAGCTGCTTGAGTTTCATGTGGCAGAAGGCACTGATGCAATCGTTGCTGTGGGTACCACGGGAGAGTCCGCGACACTCGATCCTTCTGAACATTGCGCCGTGATTGATCGCGTGGTCAAGCAGGTTGCTGGGCGGGTGCCCGTCATTGCAGGCACCGGTGCTAACTCGACCAGTGAAGCCATAGAATTAACTGCCGAGGCTAAAAAGCTGGGAGCCGATGCCTGTCTGCTGGTTACGCCGTACTACAACAAACCTACGCAAGAGGGTTTGTATCAACATTACAAAAAAATTGCTGAATCGGTCGAAATTGACCAGATCCTCTATAACGTGCCCGGTCGGACGGCTGTCGACATGGCGAATGAGACGGTGGTTCGCCTGGCTGATGTGCCCAATATTATCGGTATTAAAGATGCTACAGGTGACATCACGCGCGGTAGTGCATTGATCAAGGCTCTAAATGGCGCGATTGATGTTTACTCAGGTGATGATGGTACGGCTTATCAACTGATTCTTGCCGGTGCTAAAGGCAATATTTCGGTCACTGCGAACGTTGTTCCGAAGGCGATGCATGAATTATGTGAGCTGGCGCTCGAAGGAAGACAGAGCGACGCGCAAGCGCTCAATGATCGGCTGATGCCGCTGCACCGTGACTTGTTCCTTGAGAGCAATCCGATTCCGGTTAAATATGCACTCATGAAAATGGGATTGATCGATTCTGGTATAAGGCTGCCGCTGACGCTGCTGGCAGAAAGGTATCAGGGCGCTTTGGAGGATTCGCTTATGCAGGCGGGCCTTCTCAAGTAGATTATTATGGCGCAAAGATTCGCTTTTTATCCTGTTGTTGTAGCCCTTCTTTTTGGCTTGTCTGCGTGTGGTGTTATTCAAGATCGCAGTAATGAATATCTGCAGATTGAAGAGAGTAATGAGCTTGTTGTACCGCCTTGGTATAGACAGGATCAGGTGAACGCGCGCTATCCGGTGCCTGAGATTACTCAAAAACGAGCCTTGCCTGAAAAATTTGTTTTGCCCGAGCCTCCTGATGGTACTGCCGCACTTGGGGCCGATCCGTATTTAATTGAAACTATCGCAGGCCAGACTTGGCTGCACCTCTATACTTCTCCCGGTAAAGTTTGGCCCCTGCTGGATTTTTTCTGGAGGGAGTACAACATACGCCCCGAATTTGAAAATATATCGCAGGGTTATGTGGCGACGGGCGAGCTTGATCCGTCTTCTGAATTGTTAAGTTCCATATTTGATGGGGCTGTACCGAGTAAAAAGCTGCGTCTGCAGGCGAAGCTGAATCAAGGCGTGCGACGCAATAATGCGGAGCTTCAGGTGCGTTTAGTCGATGCTGCGTTGCCCAATGCCTCTTGGCAGGCTCTGAGTCAGTACCCCATTGAAGAAACGAAAATTCTCGACGCGATGGGGCAGTTTATTACGTCTGAGCAAATTGAGAATCGATACTCTCTGTTAGCAAATGATATTGTCGGCGAATCCTTGGTGCGTATTAACTAAGATGAGGCCGGATTGCCAATCATCGAAATGCAGCTTTCTTTCCAGCGCGCCTGGAATGAGCTGGAGCAAGCGATTGAGCTCGCGGGGATCGTGGTGTCAGATAAAGACCGCAGTGAGCGTGTGTTTTATGTCAGCCGTTTGAG
>JAWWBW010000074.1:0-12567 GCA_033720775.1 Oleiphilaceae bacterium
ACCAATCATGATGGTGACAAAGCCATACTGCCGTAGGCTCCAGGTAAATTTAAAGAAGGCGTATACGAACAGAATAATCAAGACAACGATTTTGAATTCCCACTCTGCGCGTGTTGCCGGCGTTACAAAAGGGAAGTCGTTCACCAGTCCCAGCGCTTTCTCGGTCGAGCCGAGAATTGTCATCAAACCGGCCAGTATCAGCATCGTGGTAGAAGCAAAAAACGACACGCTGCGTTCAAGATTGGCAATGGCCGTGTTGTCGGCGATGCGCATTTCGCGAGTAAGCATGCGCTTCATCCATTCATAACGATACATATGAAGCGTGCTGGCCAGGCAAGGTGTATCAAAACTGCGTTTGCGCGCGTAACGCATGTAACCATAAAAGCAGGTTAGAAAACTGAGCAGGGCCAAGGCATTGGCGCCATGGGAGGCTAACCAGGAACTCATTGCAATCCTTAATGTGAGTAATCGCTGAAGGAAAGCCCCAAGACTAAAGCAAGAACAGGATAAGCGAAAGCCGCGCTTTCGCTATCCACACTTGATTGATGTGTGTTACCAGCTGGATTCGTCGCTGTATTCCACGTCGCTATCACCACTCGATAAACCGTAGAATCGCATCAGGCGTCGGTTTTGAATGTGATCGATATATTTCATCCAGGTACGCTCTATAAAACTTTCAGCCTCTGCTTCACCATGAATGACCGCCAGCATATGCTTCTGCTCATCGCTTTCGGGCTCTTTACTGTAATCGCTCAGTTGTTTGATCACATAGCCACAGCGCGTTAACACTTCGGCTTCTGTACGAGTAAATACGCCTGCGCGATTAAAGCCATGGGGAAAATGAATGGCATCGTAAAACAGGCAATTCGATTCAAAATGTTCCAGGTTCATTATCGGTTTACCTCTTGTTTGTCACGCGATTGCTTAGTAAGCGTTCTGGCAATCACTTACCAGCGTTTCATAATCGATCACGGCTTCCGGGTCTGATTCGAGTTGTGCTTGTACCTGCTCGTCTGCCAGTTGATAGCAGTCGGGCTGCTCCATATTCTGGCTGCTGTCGTCAGCTTCATAGCGATAATTGTCGTAGCCGGCATCGCTGTCGGGCGTCATATCAGACGCGTCGGCCAGATACATGCGTTGTTCGTTAACGCAGGCATTAACGATTTCTTTCGCTTCGCCCTCATCTGTACCGGGTTGCACCATCGACTGACAATAGCTTTGAATTTCCTGCATGGCAGGATCATTCATTTGTGCCAAGACTTGCGTGGCTGCGAGGCTCGACACCAACGTTAGAGTGAATAGTTTCATTCGTTGTTTCCTCTCTTGGGATGAGCGGATTATGGTGTGAAGAGCAAGCAGCGAAAAACGATATTTTTTTGTGATTACGATAAAAATTATTATCGCTGGCGCAGACCCCGTGAGGGTGAAGACTGGTGTTAATGTAGGCTTTAATCAGGCAGGTTCAAGTGGCGCGGTTTGGCCTTATATTTCTATGGTTTCTGGCACCAGTTTGGGAGGTACTTCGAGGTCTTGAATAATGCTGATGATACTTTCAATCTCTCTGTTATGCAGGCTTTCACGGTGATAACAGGCAAATATCGGGCGTGAAATCACGGGCGCGTCTTTGACCTGATGAAGGGTGTCACCCAATTGTGCTTGTACCATGCGGTAGGGTAGATACGCGCTGCCGCCGAACTGAATAATAAATTCCAAGGCAATGCGGGCTAGGGTTGTATGTAGTACCGGCGGTGGCAGGTCGGCATAACACTGTGCCAGGTTGAGCTGAAACGAAAGTCCCCAGTCGACTGCCACATACCCTTGCTGCATAGCCGTCTCGGCGTTCTGGTTGGCTTGAGAATTAACCAGAATCAGCTCGGTACTGGTGACTGGCGTAGACACCAGATCTGTGAGCTTTGCCGGTTCGTAGACCAGTGCAAAGTCGAGCGTGCGTTCCATCAGGTGCCGTACCAGCGTTTCGGCACTATGGGCTTCGGCGCGAATTCCCAGATCGGCGAATTCCTTATGCAAGACCAACAGCACGTCTTGCATTAACACGTCCCACAAGCCATTTGTAGCGCCCAGCGCTAGTGCACGCTTTTGCTTCTTTTTGAGTGCGACATCCTGTCGCGCCCTATCCCAGGCGATCAGAATGGTTTCGGCGTGATTGACCAGGCGTTCACCGGTCACCGTGAGCTGCAGGTTATTGCGAAAGCGAGTGAATAGCGGGGCGCCGAGTATGGTTTCGAGTTGTTTGATGCGCGCACTAACCGCCGCCTGCGTGAGATAAAGGTTTTCGGCCGCTTTACCGAAGTGGCGGGTGTTTTTGACCTCCAGAAAAGTTTTGAGCAGTTCGATATCCATGACGGGAGTGGTTGCCTGTGTTAATTGCGCGCAGGGCACAATATACCTCAGGCTGCAGCCACAGGACAGACGTGCTCTCTTCGTTCCCGGTGGTGCGTAGAATGCTGCTTAAATAGGGGTCGCGAGCGCTTTGTTGAGAAGGAGGGCGATGTTGTAGCTCGTCATACAAAAGCCTGCCTATCTGGGCATAGGCCAGCATCAGATCGACACTGCTGTTCAAGCCTGTCCAACGTTGTGCGATTGCCAGCGCAATCTTGCCGTCCTGACTCATCGCATGCAGGTGCATCAGCTTTTTATCAGCGCGTGACAATTGCGATATCACCTGTTGCAGGGCATGTTGTATGGCGCTGCGCGGAAAATTCTCCAAAGACTGCTCTTGGGAGTGGCCTAAACGCTCGTCCACGATTCGGCGTAAATGCTGATGCGCATTGTCTTCGCCCGACACTTCGCAGTAGGCCACCAGTTCGCCGTGGCAACGTACCAGCCCGGCACGATAATCTGGCCCGTTGAGAAACGACAGTTCATGGCCGCGATAATTTTGCCAGACCGATGGTTCGCAACGAGGTGACTGTGACATGGCAACGCTCCGGGCAGTGATGTTCTGCCGCTCATTTTGCGTCGTCTATATTAATCCCTCCAAGTCAAAGATCTTTGTTGTCACCACAAAGAGCTTTTGTTGTACCTCGCCTTGGTGCTTTTCGACAATAGCCGCCATGATTCAGGTGTCCACCACGCGCACCTCAAACTTATTGTCCAAAAGGAAACTGTCATGCGTATCGCTATTCTGTCTCGAAACCCTAATCTTTATTCCACACGTCGTTTGAAAGAAGCGGGTGAAGAGCGCGGGTGCGAAGTGGAGATTATCGATACCATGCACTGCTACATGGATATCACCAGTAGCAAACCCTCTGTGCGGTATCACGGTCAACCGCTACCCGACTACGACGCAGTGATTCCTCGTATCGGTGCATCGGTCACGTTCTATGGCACGGCAGTGGTGCGCCAATTTGAGATGATGGGTACGTTTTCTATCAATGAGTCGGTTGCAATTAGTCGCTCGCGTGACAAGTTGCGCTCGTTGCAGTTGCTCTCGCGTAAGTGGATTGGATTGCCGCGTACCGGCTTTGCGCATCACCCTGATCGCATTGATGACCTGCTCGATAATGTAGGGGGCGCACCCGTCGTGATTAAATTGTTGGAAGGCACGCAAGGTATTGGTGTGGTATTGGCTGAAACCAAGAAAGCTGCAGCGAGTATTATCGAAGCGTTTATGGGGCTCAAAGCGAATATTCTGATTCAGGAATACATCAAAGAAGCCGGTGGCGCAGATATTCGTTGCCTGGTGGTCGGGGACAAGGTTGTGGCAGCCATGAAACGACAGGCTGCACCCGGAGAATTTCGTTCAAACCTGCACCGTGGTGGTACGGCAGAACTCGTGAGACTTACGCCCACCGAGCGTAAAACGGCGGTTGCCGCTGCCAAAACAATGGGGCTGAATATGTGTGGTGTCGACATCCTGCGCTCCAATCATGGCCCGGTAGTGATGGAGGTCAATTCATCACCCGGACTCGAAGGCATCGAAATGGCAACAGAAAAAGACGTCGCCGGTATGGTCATCGACTACATTAAAAAGAATGCCAAACCCAATAAGACCCGAACCAAAGGTAAAGGATAACGATGCAAGACCTGCAGATTGCCGGCCATACAATAAAACCGGGTGAAACCAAAAAACTGGATTTGCCGACACCGCCGCTGTATACCGACACGAGCATGTCGATTCCCATCTATGTGATGCGAGGCAAACGCGCCGGCCCTACGCTGTTTGTGAGTGCTGCCATTCACGGTGACGAATTGAATGGTGTTGAAATCATTGCGCGGCTGATTCACAGCAAATCACTGAAGAGTCTCAAAGGTACGTTAATTGCTATCCCCTTTGTGAATGGTTACGGGATTCTCAATCAAAGTCGCTATCTGCCTGATCGTCGTGATTTGAATCGTTCGTTTCCGGGCTCTAAACGCGGCTCTCTCGCCGGGCGTATTGCGCATGGTTTTTTGAATGAAATCGTGGCCAAATGCGATTACGGTATCGACTTGCATACGGGGGCGATACATCGCAGCAATCTGCCCCAGGTCAGAGCGAATCTGGATGATGAAGAAACACTTGAACTGGCGAAGGCCTTTGGCGTGCCGGTGTTGCTGAATTCCAATTTGCGGGATGGTTCCTTACGCCAATGCGCCAGTGAACTGGGAGTGAAGATTCTGCTTTATGAGGCCGGTGAGGCCTTGCGTTTTGATGAGCTCTCGATTCGCGCAGGTTATCGCGGTGTGCTGAACATTATGCGGGCGCTCAAAATGCTGAAGCAGGTGAAGCGCAAAACGCGTTTGGCAGAACCCTTCGTCGCGCGTCAAAGTGGTTGGGTACGGGCACCCGAAAGTGGCTTTGTAACGCATTTGAAGGAATTGGGCGACCGAGTCCAGAAAGGCGACATGCTGGCAAACATCAAGGATCATTTTGGTGATATTGTGTGCCAGGTGCTGAGCCCCGCCGATGGTATTGTCATCGGCAAACAGAATATTCCCTTAGCGCAGGAAGGTGAGGCGATGTATCACATTGCCTATTTCTCAAGCCCCGAGGATGTCGCAGAAAACCTTGAAATCATGCAGGAAAACCTTATTTCGAATGAGCAATTAGGACCCATGCTATGAAAATATTTGAAGAAAAAATGGTCGTGGGGGCGCTGGAACAGTGTGATCTGCCGGAGCTGCACATCAGTAATCTCGATGTGCGTGTGGATACGGGAGCCAAAACCTCATCCTTGCACGTCGATAATATCGAAGAATTTAAGCGTGACGGGGAGCGCTGGGTGAGTTTTGATATCCACCCGGATTCCCACAACGTGTCGCGTGTGGTGCGACGCAGTGCCAAAGTTAAAGATCAACGCACTATCAAGAGCTCCAATGCCAAAAAAGAAAAACGTTGTGTGATCGATACCGAAATCTGCATGGGGGGCCGACATTGGCCCATTGAAGTGACGCTCACGGATCGCTCCAGTATGTCTTATCTCATGTTGCTGGGTCGCGAAGCCATGTTGGGCAAGCTGGTGGTTGATCCGGAAGGGGAATACCTGCTGGGGCAACGTGCCGCCATGACCGGTGATTAAGTCATCTGGTTAATTGTAAGAATGTATTTCACGGAGTTTTGGTCGTCGTGATATGAAGGATGTGATTGCAGAACTCACACGCATTGTGCAGCAGGTCTCGATGGTGCAGGACGCGACGAGACAGGTTAGATTGATCGTTGACCAGATTGCACAAACGCTGGAGTGCGAAGTGTGCAGTTTGTATCGTATCGCTCCCGAAGGGCATATGGAGCTTCTTGCCAGTCATGGTTTGAATGCTGAACGCCCTGTTACCATTCCCGGTGGCCAAGGCCTGGTAGGGCTCGTCGCAAGAACGCGCCATGTGGTCAATCTCGCCAATGGCCTCAAACATCCCGATTACTTTCATGTTGCCGATTTGCTCGAAGAGCGCTTCAAGAGCTTTTGTGGTGTGCCTCTGGTTAACAATGGCGAAGTGATAGGCGTACTGGTGGTGCAGGGCCGCTATGCGCGCAAGCTGTCGTCCAAACACGAAGCGTTTTTATCCACGCTGGCGGCGCACATTGCCTTGCTGGTGCAGCAATTGCCCGTTGCTCTGGATGATGTTGCACAGCAAAAACAGATGCTCGGCGTACCGGCTGCGCCTGGGGTGGCGATCGGTCATGCCTTGCTATGTCGTCGCGACAGTTTGGCCAATGCGGCCGTTTCTTATAATCACGATGTGGCGCTGGCACTGGAAGAGTGGCAAAGCCTGTTACAGCGCGTCGATGAGGACCTCAAACAGGAGCGCGCTGCCTTGGGCGCCATGGTGTCGGCCGAAGTCGCCAATATGTTTGACGCCTATCAGATGCTGCTGTTTGATCCCACGCTCAGTGAGCGCGTCAAAGCGGCTATACGTGAGGGGTATGCACTAACCACGGCCATTAAAATGGCCATTCAGCACTATGCTGATTTGTTCAGGGCTATGGATGACGAGTACATGAAAGCCCGCCATGAAGATGTCTGGCATCTCGGCAACAAGCTCTACCACACCTACCAGAACCGTCACCCTGAAATCGCATTGGAGGCGGCGGGGCATGAGGCCATTATTCTGATAGGCCACGATATTTCGGTCAGCGATATTGCCGGCGTGCCCACCAAACGCCTGAAGGGAATTGTCTCGGCGGGTGGATCGCGTCTGTCCCACACGGCCATATTGGCTAACGCTCTGGGTATTCCTGCGGTGATGGGCGTGCCCGGTATTCTCGAGGTTGCCGAACAGGAACTGCTCATCGTTGATGGCTTTGAGGGGCAGGTGTTCAGCGATCCGGCTGAGACCTTGCTCGCAGAATACCAAGTATTGATCGAGCGCGAGCGCAGTATGGAAGCCGGTCTCGAAAAGTTGCGTGAGTTGCCGGCACAAACCAAAGATGGCCAGCGCATTCAGCTGCTCAGTAATAGTGGCTTGCTGTCGGATATCAGTCCGGGGCTGAAGCATGGGTCTGAAGGGATCGGCTTGTTCCGTACCGAAATACCCTTTATGGCAAGTGAAACCTTTCCCACTGAAGACGAGCAGATTCGCCTGTATCGCAAAGCCTTGGAGTTGTACCGCGGCAAACCGGTGGTGATGCGCACGCTTGATGTAGGTGGCGACAAACCCTTGCCTTATTTTTCGGTCGGTTTCGAAGAAAATCCGGCGCTTGGTTGGCGCGGTATCCGCTTTGCGCTCGATAATGTGCAGTTGTTGGTGACGCAATTGCGGGCCATGCTGAAAGCCGCGCGTGAGCCCGGTCAGCTGCATATTCTTGTGCCCATGGTCGCCTACATTGATGAATTGCGCACAGTGCGTAAGTTGCTTGACGAAACCCTTGTGCAGCTGAAAGAAGAGGGCGTCACCGTTCACCGGCCGCGTCTCGGCATTATGATAGAGGTGCCTGCGGCAATCAGTCAGCTGCCCAAGTGGCGACCCTACCTCGACTTTGTCTCGGTCGGCTCCAATGATTTGAGTCAGTATCTGTTGGCTTTGGACCGCAATAACCCGCGTGTGGCGGCCCGCTACGATCATGTACATCCGGCAGTTGTGAGTGAATTGAAGCGTGTGGTCGATCTGTCCCAGAGTCTTGAGTTGCCCCTATCGGTGTGTGGGGAGATGGCGGCGGATCCGGTGTCTGTGTTGCTGTTGGTGGGGATGGGCGTCGAACGTCTGAGTATGAGTTCGGCTCGCCTGCCGCGCATCAAATTGCTTATTCGCAATCTGGATCGGGCCACCGCGCAGGCGTTTCTCCAGCGCGCTCTGGATTTGGAGTCGGCGCAGGCCATTAGAGAGTTGGGAAAACAGCTGATTGAGGAAAATGGCCTGCTGACCATCAGATAGAGGTATGCGTATGCGTTAGTAAAGACCTTGCTACATGCGTATACTAAATCAGTACATTCGCTTTGGAGTGGCCTGATGGGTCGTTTAACTCAGCTTGGCACCTTGGCCCTGACACTGGTATTGTTTTTACCTTTCGCCCGTGCAGAAGAGCGTGTTGAGTTCGTTTTCGCCTACGACACCCAGCAAGGTTTTCCTGCGTTCATGGGTGACGGTCAGGCCGTGCCCATACGCTATCCTGGTACTTACATCGACATACTCCGTATGGTTGAGCAGCGCCTGCCGATCAAACTCACGTTAATACGGCTACCCTGGGAGCGCTGCAAGGCTTATCTGGCGCGCAATCTGGCGTCGGGCATCAATTCCTCTTACAAACCTTCCAGGGCGCGCATGGGCGTGTTTCCAAAAACCGAAACAGGTGATGTCGATAGAACACGGCGTATCACCTCCGATACCTATCGGTTTTACACCCGAACCGATGTCAACTTACGCTACGACCCGCTGAAATTTCGTGTGATGCCGGACGACGCCTTGCTTGCGGCACCCCTGGGATACTCTGTCGTCGATGATTTGAAAAGAACGGGGTTGGTGGTAGAGCAGCATCCTGAAGGGATTCCCGGGATATTAAAATTGCTATTCCATGGCCGTGTGCAGGGCATCATCGCTCACGAAAGCCAAATGCGCTTTACGTTGGGTAATAACGTGCAGTACGCCGAGGTCATTGTGCCGGTAGAGCCGGCAATCAAAGAGAAGGATTATTTTATTCTCATCAGCCGGGGATTTTACGACCAACATCCGGAATTGAGCGAACAAATCTGGAATGAGATTGCCGAGTTGCGTGAGATGTTATTGCCCCAGCTCGAGCAGGAGTACCAGTCACGCTTTGGCTCTTAATGCGGAGAGCCTTAGTTAACTGCGTAAAGATCTCTGAAACGACGCGCGATAATGGTCATCATAATGGCGGCCAAGCGTGCGTAGATATCGCTTTTGTAGGCCTCGTGGGGCAGGAAGTCTTTGATGGTCGCTTGCACGGCGATAAAGGTTGCCTTGTGCTGGGCGCCGCCTTCTTTAACGCACTGCATCACTCGCGTCATCAATCCACCATAATTTTCAGAGCCCAGTTCCAGCACAATGGCTCGTGCATGCCCCTCCATTTCTGCCAGGTCCATGGTCTTGAGGTGGGCAACGAGCTCCATTTCGCTTAGCTTGATAACGTCGTGTGTGTGCATTAATCACTTCCAAATGCAGGTGTCAGGCGGAGCAACAAGTGTAGCATAGCTGCCCCTCACAATTTGCTGATGGATAGGAACTTTCCTTCATCACTAAATCGAATCACGAAACTGCCTTGCACGCCAAAATGGGTGGTGTAAGGACTAAGAATATTGGCCGGAAACTGTATCGAGCGCCCATCGCGACTCAGGGCATAAACCAGGTTGGTTTGGCCGCGATAAATCTTAAGCCATTCATCTTTGGGAATATTCAAATCAACGATAATTTCACGCATCGCTTAGCCGTGATTCACAAACCAGTACTGTTCCCAGAAGCGCAGCACTTTTTCAGGATATTTGATGCGTCCGAGGCTGCCATTGTAGCGGGCCAGAGCACGAATCAGATCGCCATTTTCCTTATCGAGATAATGTTTGAGTATGGTGCAGCCATAACGCAGGTTGGTGTCAATTTTAGTGAGATTATCTTGTGGGCGGCCAATTTCTTTCTTCCAGAAGGGCATCACTTGCATCAGCCCCTGGGCGCCCACCCGAGAAATGGCAAAGCGGTCGAAGGCACTTTCGACGTGAATCACGGCCAACACCAGCTCGGGCATCAGGCCGGCGCGTCTAGCTTCGGCATGCACGCGCTTTAACAGGTCGAGACGCCGCGCGGGTTGTTTAATGTAGCGCGATAAACGCTTCGACATATCGACCAACCACACTTCAGCGTCGAAACGGTCTTCGAAACTGCTGGCGTCATTGACCGTTTGCTGCAGTATGGCGCGCAATTCGGGGTCGGGTTTTTGCTGGGCATGGGCCTGCGCAAGCGTGAGGCAAGCGATCAGGCCCAGCAAGCAGGCCTTTAAGGATAATGTGTTCACGGGGCTAACAGGTGTTACCAATACTCCGTATCAGTCTAGCCCTAGTTTTTGACGCAGAAAAGCCAGTGCATCATCAATTGAGAGGTCGGTACTGTCGTCGTCCCGGCGGCCTTTATATTCCAGTGTGCCGGCCTTGATGCCACGCTCACTGATCACCAGGCGATGAGGAATACCTACCAGCTCCATATCGGCAAATTTGAAACCCGGTCGCTCGTTGCGATCGTCGAGGAACACATCAATGCCAGCAGCCTGGAGCTCCGTATAGAGTTTTTCTGTCAACTCGGCCACGGCTTCGGACTTATGCATATTCAGCGGTACCAGTGCCAGTTCAAACGGAGCGATGGCCTGAGGCCAGATGATGCCGTTGTCATCGTGATTCTGTTCGATGGCTGAGGCGACAATGCGCGAGACGCCAATGCCGTAACAGCCCATCTCCATAATGCTGGCCTTGCCGTTCTCATCGAGCACGGTGGCGTTCATGGCGGCACTGTATTTGTTCCCCAACTTAAAGATATGGCCCACTTCGATGCCGCGCTTGATCACGATGGTGCCTTTGCCATCGGGGCTGGGGTCACCTTCGAGCACATTGCGTAAATCGGCCACTTCAGGCAGTGGCAAGTCACGCTCCCAGTTCACATTGATCAGGTGTTGGCCGTCTTCATTGGCGCCACAGGCAAAGTCGCCGCAAAGAGCCGCGCTGCGATCAACCACCACACGCAGATCGAGGCCTACCGGGCCAATTGAGCCAACGGAGGCGCCAGTGGCCTGTTTGACTTCTTCATCGCTAGCGAAAATCAGCGGGCTGGCCACGCCTTCGAGCTTTTCGGCCTTGATTTCGTTGAGGGAGTGATCACCACGCAATACAAGCGCTACGAGGGGGGCTGAGCTTTCTTCGTCAGCGGGTTCGCCTTTGACGATAAGCGTTTTGACTACCTGGCTGGCTTCCAGTTTGAGGAAGGCGCTGACTTCTTCAATGGTTTTCTGGTCGGGCGTCGCGACTTTCTCCATGGCCGCACCGGGTGCGGGGCGCTCACCTATTGCAATGGCTTCGGCCAGTTCGATGTTGGCGGCAAAATCAGATTCGGTACTGAAGGCAATGGCGTCTTCACCCGAATCCGCCAACACATGAAATTCGTGCGAGGAGTTACCGCCTATGCTGCCGGAGTCGGCTTGTACCGCTCTAAAGTCGAGGCCCAGTCGGCTGAAAATATTGGTGTAGGTCTCATACATCACATCGTAGGTTTCATCGAGTGAGGCCTGATCGATGTGGAAGGAGTAGGCGTCCTTCATTAGAAATTCGCGGGCACGCATCACACCAAAACGGGGGCGGCGCTCGTCGCGGAATTTGGTTTGAATCTGATAAAAGTTGGCAGGCAGTTGCTTGTAGCTTTTCAGCTCGTTACGGATCAGGTCGGTAATGACTTCTTCATGGGTGGGGCCCAAACAAAAATCCCGTTCGTGACGATCCTTAATGCGTAGCAGCTCACCGCCATACTGTTGCCAACGTTCCGACTCCTGCCAGAGTTCTGCCGGTTGCACCACGGGCATCAATAGCTCCTGCGCGCCACTGCGATCCATTTCTTCACGCACAATCTGCTCGACTTTACGCAACACACGCAAGCCCATGGGTAGCCAGTTATACAAACCCGAAGCGAGTTTGCGGATCAAACCGGCGCGAAGCATGAGCTGATGGCTGATGACTTCGGCATCGGCAGGCGTTTCTTTTTGCGTGGCGATTAAAAAGCGGCTGGCGCGCATGAGACTAAGGCTTCCTCTTTGGCTGCTTGCATTGGAGTGCGCGAAAATCTATGGTTGGTGGTCGCGCGAAGAGGGCCATTTTAATGATCCCTCTGCCGTAGGTACAGTGTTTTAAAGGTGCGCGCTCAAGCAGCGTAGGCACACGCGTAAAAGGTGAGGCTAATGGGGTTGGATGCAGGGGAAGTTCAGGCGCTGATTCGTGAATGGGTGCCCATGGCGGAGGATATTGACCTGCAGGTGGTCGCGATTGGCGACGGCACGGCGCGCATACGTATCCCCTTTGATGCGCGCAATCTGCGACCGGGTGGTTCCGTATCGGGCCCGGTGATCATGGCGGCGGGTGACACGGCCATGTATGCGGCTATTCTCGGGAGTCTGGGTAAGGTGGCCATGGCCGTGACCAGTAATCTCAATATTAACTTTATGCAGCGGCCGGCACAGGTTGCGTTACTTGCAGATGCCCAGATTCTCAAGCTTGGCAAGCGCATTGCGTTTTGTGAGGTGGGGATTCGTAGTGAAGGGAGTGAAGAGCTGGTGGCGCACGTAACGGGGAGTTATTCGCTGCCACCTGAAAAATAATCGCGGAGCGCCGGGGCGGCTCCGCGTGATGCGTTGCTGACCTAGGCGGTTTTACCCATGCCAAAGTCGGCTGCACCGACCAGAATGGCCATGTTGCCATGCGGATGCTTGTTTTCGTACATCAGCTGATGTGAATCTGGCAGCTCAGAGTAAGAAAACGCACGAGACAGGCACGGGTCCACTTCGCCCGCAATCACCAGATCGTTAATGCCTTTGCATTGCTCGTCGTTGGCAAAGTGCGAACCCTGGAAGCGCTTCTGACGCATCCAGTGATAGCGCAGATCGATGGTGGCGTTATAGCAGGTGGTACCGGCACAAATGACGACCATACC
>JAWWBW010000075.1:0-12427 GCA_033720775.1 Oleiphilaceae bacterium
CTACTGCTTGATGCTTTTAACCCTTTAGCCGCCCGCGGAAACCTGCTGTCTAACCTCGCCCCGCTCATGAACAAGCGCCGCCGGCTGGCCGTCAAATCCACGGTCACGCTAACCGTAACGGCTGATGCTAACGGGGCCACTATCCCTGCTGGCTCCATAGTTGCGCAGGCTGCTGGCCCCGAAAAGTTCGTTACGCTGACTGAAGTGGTGGTGGCCCCGTCCAGCTCGGAAACAGTTGAAGCCGAGGCCCAGAATGCGGGTGCAATTATCGCACTGGCCGGCTCGCTAACCAAAATCGACACACCGGTTTTCGGTTGGGATACCGTGACCAACCTTGCCGACGCTTCACCTGGTCGGGCGCGTGACACGGATGGTGTACTGCGTGCGCGTATGCTGCAAACATCGAGCGCCCCGTCAGGTACGCCAGAGGGTATTTTTACGGCGGTAACCGATGTGCCGGGCGTAACGTATGCAAAGATTCTGTTCAACAAGACCAACGCCGTTGATGCAATAGGCGTGCCAGCTAAGGCGGTATTCCCCATCATTGAGGGTGGGCTGGATAGTGAGATTGGTGATGCGCTACTGGGGTCGGTTAATGCCACGTCCGGCTATGCCACTGATGCCGACATCCCATCCGCCACCATGGTGGAGGTCATTGTCACCAACCCGGCTAACCTGCAAAGTGAATCGGTCTGGTTTGCGCGACCGTCTGACAACAACATCACAGTAGAAATCGAAATCGAGGTGGAGGCAGGGGAATACCCTGGCGACGGCGCAACTCGTATTCGTGATGCCATTGTTGCGTTTCTGGCGGATTGGGAGGTGGGCAAGAAGCTGTATTCAAGCAGGCTCTATACTCCCATAAACACAGTGCCAGGAATTGATATCAACACGGTTACCATCAACCTTGCAGACAGCGTGACGCCACAACCATATGAGCGGCTGAAGATTGCCGACCCATCTACCGACATCGTAATCACGGTGGTTTGATATGGCGACACGTAACGATAAACAGATATTGGCGGAGGAGCTGGTGATAAGCCAGCTTGCCGATAGCCCGGAATATCTCAAGCTGATTGAGTGGCTTTCAGAGCGATTCGACTCGCTTGATGACATTCTGCATTACATTGCAGGCATCAACATCGACAACGCCATGGGGGCATGGCTTGATCTCATAGGGCTGATTGTCGGTCGCAGCCGTGAGATACCGTCAACCATCGGCCTTAAATACTTCGGATTCTCTGGGCAAACCAACGCAGTTGGATTCGGACAGGCTCGTTTTTATCGCGCAGGCGACCCGCTGGAAGCAACATCCATTCTGCCCGATGACGAATATCGGCGACTGCTTCTGGCGCAAATATCCCGCAATTACGGCACGGTTGATAAGATAGGGCTCGTTGAGTCTATCCAGAACCTGACCGGCGTTCAGGATGTGGTGCTGTCTGCCAGCGGGGGCGGCGAGGTGACGGTGACAATAAACGGCACGGTTGACGACAACACCAAAGAATTGATCAACAACCTTGATATACTGCCAAGGGCGGCAGACACGAACATCAATATAGTTTACGGAGTATAACCAATGGCACACCCGAAACCGGATTTTACCATTAAATGGGGCGTAAACGACGAACCCATCACGCCCATAGCTGACCTTGACCAAAACGAAGGCTGGTCATTCTTGGGCAACACCCCGCCCACTGCGGCGCAGTTTGACTACATGATGGCGCTGTATGATAAGCGCGATGCTTGGCTTGAAGAGCAGGTGACGGCGACACCAACAGAAACCGTTGCAGCACCCATTGAGATTGCAACACAAGCCGAGACGGATGCCGGAACAGATGATGTTAGGGCTATCACGCCCAAAAAGTTGAGGTTTGGGTTCTCGTTTTCCATAGGTTCTAGCGGATATATAACGTTCCCAACGTGGCTGGGCGGACTCATTATACAGTGGAAGAGCTTACCCGCTGGAACATCAACAGCAACATGGGACATTGCTTTTCCTAACTCATGTTTTATTGCTGTACCAGGGGCAGTTGTTGAGTCCGTGAATGAATACCACTTTGCCCAAATAACTTCGTTCAGCGCCACGCAATTCAACGCCGTGGTTTATGGTGCGCTTACAGGTTCAGCCCCACAGGTACAAAACAGGCCATATCATGTCATGGCCATTGGGTACTAACATGATACTTTTGCCGTTCATCCTCCTCCCCATCCACCTCTGCATGATAGCCCTGTGCTATCTGCTGTCCCCGGTGTTACCCCTATTTGCCATAGGGCGTGACACCCTCCCCTACTGGCTGTCGTGGTTTCAGACGCCAGACGCGCCGATAGATGGTGACTCGGGATTTCAGCGTGTCGCGCCGTGGGTTAAATGGCGATATGCCAGGCGGGTGATGTGGTTGATACGAAATCCGGCTTATGGGTTTAGCTGGTCGGTGCTGGCTGCTCGACCTGCTCGTGGTGCTGAGATAAAGGTTATCGGCAACATCGCCAGCGGCGACGACCCTTACATTCCCGGTTGGTCATTCACTTGGATACCGGGCACGCATTACTGGCAGGTTCGGGCGTTCATCAAGACAGTGCCGGGGAAGTGCTTAAAAGCCCGGCTAGGCTGGAAGATGAAGCACGATGCTTTGCACTACGGGGAGACAGGCGGGAAGCCGTACAAATTCACGTTTACCTGCAATCCATTTAAAGCTAGAAGATAAGGGCCTAGCGGCCCTTTTTCCATTCTGCAAACGCAGCCTTTGCCCCGTCATTTCCCAGCGCCACCGCCACAAAACACCCCGCCTTAATGGCCGCCTCTAGATAGTCAATCTGCCCCGGCTGCCAGTGGCTTTTGGTGTGGTCTTTTCGCATTCCATTCTTCAATAGCTTCAATAACTCCCTGCCAGCCCAGCGCCACACAAACAAAAGCACCTTGCTCTTGGCAGGCTTTGAGGTAGTCGAGTTGGCCGGGTTGCCATGATGACTGCGTGTGGTCTTTTCTCTTTAGCTCGCACGCGAAGGTTGGTGAACCCGGGATGATTATGTCGGATGCGCCCTTAACATATCCGGCTGCTTTTTCCATCTCCAACTGGCGAAACTGGCCTTTCTGTCGCTTGCCCTCGTTCTTTGGATGAACCGCAATAGCACCTATTTCAGGCCAACGCTTTTTAATCTGGTTAAAAGCCGTGGTCATTTCATATCCCTCTTTCGAGCATTCACCGCGGTAATCAACATCACCAAACACCATCAACCATTCTGGAAATTTCATGCGGGAGCCTCGTTAAAGTCCATTGCCATTAGTTCAAAATATTTTGAACTGCGCTTCTTTCGATAGGCTATCTGTACCGGCGCTTTAAAGTCGAACATGCGTGACTCAATATCATCAATTCCTATCTCTTCGCCAAGTGAGTCTTGGCAGAATGTGATCCACTTCTTCTGCAACCATTCGCTATCCGCATCTGGTGCCAGCCACGTTGACACAACTCCCGGCTTTTCATCGATGTAAAAATCGACCTTCACCGTATCCGGTTTCCCATCCTTTCCGCCCCACCGCTTCAACTTCATCATCTGCACTTTGGACGCCCGGATTCGATAAGGGTCACTCTCCACTTTGGCGGCCTCAATGCGCAGCTTTTCGTTCGGGTCGACTATTTCCGAACGGCACTTGGTACAAAACCGGGCGGCCACGTCGTTTTCATGCCCGCATTCTTCGCACGATTTGAACGTCCATTTGTACCCGCATCGGTCAACCTCTCCCCGTTTCTCCGGATGCCTAATCATGCCCTTACAGCGTCGGCCGTAGTGGGCAGGTATGGGCAGACCCTCTTCTGTATTTATGCGGTCTCCCGAACCGTCCACAAAGTAACCATTATCATCAATTAACATTTCGTCCGGGTTCTCTCTGGCCGAAAACTCGTTGTGGTATCCGCAGCTTTCACATATTGCGATGATTGGTTCGCCTTCACCCTTTCGCTTCGCCTTGATATCTGGATCGAATATGTCACCGTGTGGGGCGTGCCGATCGATGTTTTCGGCATAATCTGAAATGAGGCAGGTTGATTTCCCTTCATCAACACGCAATCCACGGCCCACAATCTGTTGTAACAGCGCCACTGACTCGGTGGCCCGCAATATGGCTATATGGTCAACGTGGGGCGCATCAAACCCAGTAGTGAGGACTGCCACGTTCACCAGGTACTTGATGCGCTTTTCCTTGAACTCATTAATGATACGCTCACGCTCTTTCTTGGGGGTCAGTTTAGGGTCACCGGTAACCAATGCGGACATGTCAGGCGGAAGAGACTCCATCACTTCTTGAGCGTGTTGGATGGTGGACGCGAATATCATCACGCCCTGCTTGCCCTGTGACTTGTCGATAACGTCTGCAACTATGCGGCTGGTCTTACGGCCCTTACCTGTGAAAGCTCTTTCAACGGAATCCTTGCTGAACTGACCCATGCTGTTCAGGGTTAAACCTGACGTGTCGTAATGCTCGCCGGTGGGAGTAAACACGGGTTCAGACAGGTAGCCACGGGCGATCAACATGCGGGCATCGATGCTGTAAACCAACTGCGTGAAGTACGGTTCAATGCAGCAATCTTCGTCATTGAAACCGCGCTCGTAATGGCTTGCGTATATGTATCCGGTGCCAAGTCGGTAAGGGGTAGCAGAAAGACCGATGACGCGCAGCTTTGGGTTTCCCTCACGCATCACCCGGATAATTTCCATCAGCGTCGGCGTTATGCCGTGGGCCTCGTCTACGATGACGGCGGCATAACCGTCACGGAATTTTTCAACGCTGTTCTTTACCGTGCCGGGTGAACCAAAAACCACTGGGTGCTTTAGCTCTTTACGTCCAGCGCTGGCGCTGAACATGCTGGCTGGCTCGCCGGTTAACAGGTACTTGGCCCGGTTCTGCGTGACCAGCTCAGATGTTGGGGCAAGACAAAGTATGCGTTTTTTGCTCATCTTGAAAATAGTGTTGGCCAGCAATGCCACGATTATGGACTTGCCCGCCCCAGTCGGCGCTTCAATCAGGCATGGCTCAATAGATTTCTTGATCCACTCTATCGCGGCGTCATGCGCGTCTTGCTGGTAGTCCCTTGGCGTTATTTTCATTGTTCCGGCTCCACGTTGGTGACCTCGGCGCTGAACAGTTTGACCATGGCAATGATGTTTTCATCATTCTGTGTCTTGGTATGCCAAAGCTGTTTAAGTTCGCGGGAGGTCATACACGGCTTTTCACCCCTTACCTTGTCGGCGCTATGGACGAACCCGCCAAACTCGATGATGCGGCGCTCTTGGTCTGCACACACCATTTCCTCGCCAGAGTTGATCAAAAACTGTGGGTGGTAAATGTGCTGGCTGAATCCAGCGCACGGAACCGAGCATTTTCCGCCACCTTCGTGGTTTGCGCACGACCCGCACTTAACAGCTGGCAGCTCGTCACCGCTGCACAGGTGGCGATAATGGCAGGTTTCGCATTGCTCGGTTTCCAGCTTTTCGGGCATTTCGGTGGTTCGGATTTCTTTCAGCATTTCATCGGCTATTGATGCGCCAACTTCGTCAGTTTCGAACACTTCCATTCGGTATCCGTTGACCATGCACGGCATGTAAGCGTGAGCAACGTGCAGCTTGTTGCCCTTGCTGGATAACTGGGTGGAGCATTCAAGCTGTGCGTGGATCATCATCTTGTCGCTTGGTGTCAATTGCTCATTTTCGCTGATGAACACCAGGGCGAATCCGTAACCGTCTTTTTTTATGCCGCTTACCCGGCAGAACGTCTGCCCGGTGCTATCACGCAATGGCCGACCTTCCATATGGATTTTTACGCCTGATGCCTTAACGGCGTCGCGCACGGCGTCACGGATGGCTTTGCCGACCTTCCTGCTAATGACCAGTGGCACACTGTCACAAATACCCAGCGAGGAAAACCATCTGGCTCTTTTGCATGTTTCAAACATGATTAACCCCTGATAAAAAAGGCCACCGTAGTGGCCTTGTGGTTATGCTGATGATTAAAATCCCAAATCGTCATCAAAACCTTGATCGGCGGCAGCTTGCTGGGCTGCACTAGGCTCCGGTGTGGCTGGTGCCTTTGGTGCTTGAGGAGCATTCTTGCCAGACGATGCCGCACCGCTAACGGCATCAATCCAGTTACCGCGCTTAGGCTCTGCCAGCGGGTTGCCGTTCATGTCCTTGTCAATTTCCCACAGGCGAACACGAATGTGCATAGGTTTATTGGTGAGGGTGGTCATCAAGTCCATGTCGGACGGCTCGCGACCCAACGACATGAGCTTACCGCCAGTGGCGTTCATGTCGATAGCTGCCAGCATATCGATGGCGTTATCGCGGGTGCTTTCCTTCTCGTTGCACACCTTTACTTTCTGGAACACTACGCGCTTTTTGTAATCTCCGTCGATTACGTCCCAGCGGTTGCTGATGTAACGCTCTCCGTTGTAGGTATCCCACTTTGACTCAGTGATGATTGCCTTACACACGGTCATATCAGGGATGGGTTCACCGCCGCTTTTTTGTTCATAATTAGCGTTGGCGTTAGATTTGTTTACGGTCTCACCGGTAGACTTAGCCCAAAATGACATTTTTATTTCCTCTTTTGTAACAGCTGATTTCAGCAGGTGGTTTTTTTCGTTGGTTGAATTATCGAATAATCAATTTTGCTTTACCGTGAGCCAGTTCACATTCTGGAACTTCCAGCCCTTCTTTTAGCGCCCGCTTGATGGCGTCTTTGTCGGCCTCTTCTTTCACGCGGATGTAACCGGCTGGCAGCTTCTCTACCGATCCAACCCTAACAATTTCGGAAGGCTTGCCAAGCGTTATGGTGAACAGCTTTCCTTTAATTTTGGTTGTGCCTGTGGCCTCCATGTTGGTGCGAAGGTAGCCCTTCATAGATTCCACCTTCGCCTCAATGGCGCGCTTTCGCTCGGTCAGGCGGTCAGCCTCTGCTTTGTATGCGCCAGCCTCCAGCTCCATTTCACGGATGAAGGCAGCCACTTGCATGGCCTTGCCGTCAAAGTCATCCTGAATCATGTCCAGCGTGTCCTGCAGTTGCTTAGGTGGAACATCGTCCATGGCCATGAGTTCGCGGAGCTGTTCGGTTATCTCGTAGAGTTTCATTGTGCTTCTTCCTTGTCGTTGGTGATTTCAGTTATGCCGTAATACTCGCAAATGGTCGCATCAATGACCGCCAGGTCATTATCAATGGATTCATCAGCAAACATACCCATGGGTGACTTCACCGTGTCGCTGCCGTCGTTTTGAGTGGTCAGGAAATACTGTCCCTCTTGTCGATGGCTGCGCAACACAATGGTGACCATGCCCTCCAAGGTGATTTTCTCATCCAGCATCTTGCCAATGGTTTTCATTTTGGCATTCTGGCCGTACTCGTCGGTTTGCGTGTGGGTAAGCACGTAGACACGAACATCATCGTCGGTATCGATTACCTTCTGGAAGATGTCCCACACGTTCTTCGCCATCTGGGTGAACTTTTCATAACCCTTTTCGTTGGCCCGGCGCATAAACTCGTTTGCCATGATGTATTGAAAGTCATCAATAATCACGATGTTCTTTCCGTTTGCCTTGGCCCGCTCAATGGCTTTGCAGATGTGAGCGCTGTTATCGGTCACCGCTACACTGCCGGCTTTCTCTTTACCGACCCACGGCTTCCAGCCGGATGACTTGAACGGAAGCGGCTTTTTTACCGCCTGGATTAACAAAACATTTGACGGGTCAAGGTTGCGCATTGATGCACTTTTGCCTGTCCCGCTTTGGCCCATGATGATGGTCGCTACACCCATTTTTTCGTCCTCGTTGTTGCTTGATGTGGCTAAATGTACACATCTGAAATGTACATGTCAACCTTGCGCGTTTACTTTTTTTTATGTAGTCTTTGCCCATCAACTGACAGGAGGACAACCCGTGGAAGATTGGGCAGAAAAGATAAGGCAGCAAGAAGAGAAGGCGCTTATGGAGCTGATTGAGCATTACGGAAGCCAAGCAGAGCTAGGGCGAGCAGTGGGAGAGTCACGTCAAGTGGTTCAAAACTGGGTTGCCCGTGGCCGCATCAGCGCACAAGCAGCCATAAAGGTGGAGAAAGCCACAGAAGGAAAATTTACCAAACGTTATATGCGCCCGGCAGTGGCTGTGTGGAGAGATGAGGAGTGAGCAGGACTTATGGGTTCTATGACCGTGAGGCAGTGTGGGAAGCCGCACAGGAAATGAAACTGGCGGCTAGCAATGTTGGTTTTCTGGCGAAAAATGACTGCCCATTATCAAGAGAGGACTTCGAGAACGAGGCATCAATGTTGCGTGAGCTTGAGAACAATATTAAGGATTACCGGAAAGCGGTCAGGGCGCAAGGTTATTACAAGGACTCGCAATCATGATCAACATCCACGACTATTTAGAAGCCGGTTTCCGCGTCTTCTCACTGTGGGGACGTAACAATGACGGCTCTTGTGAGTGCGGCGAGCCAGGGTGCAATGCTATCCTGAAACATCCCCGCATCAGCAACTGGCAGAACGTACCCAACTGGTCAGAAGAGCAAATCGACACGATGGAAGCTATCGGACACCTTGACCAGTTCGGTGTGCTTCTTGATGACGTGATAGCAATCGACATTGACGAGCGAAATGGCGGTTTTGAGTCCTATGCCAAAATGGTGAAAGATACCGGCATCGACTTTGAAGAGTTATCAGGGTTCGTTGTGGCCACCGGGGGTGGCGGCAAACACATATATTTCAAGCGCCCAGAAGGCGTGGCGCTCATGGCTCACGTCGATAAGTACAAGGGCATTGACTTCAAGTCGTCCGGGTTCCTTGTGGGCTGCGGCTCACCACACGCAAGCGGTGCATATTACGAAAAGGAAAAAGGCAACCCGTGCGACCTGACCGACGCGCCAGAAGCATTAATCACCCTGCTGAAGAAGCCAGCGCACTACCGTGCCACCTACAACGGCGAGGCTCGGGACGTATCAGAACAAGAGATCGGCGACATGCTGGCGGTCATTCCCCCTGACCTGACGTATGACGACTGGATCAAGGTCGGCATGGCCATCCACCACACCACCAAAGGCGCAGGTTATGAACTTTGGGACGATTGGAGCAACGGCGGGGAAAAATACCCCGGACGCCACGTTATTGATCGCCACTGGCACTCGTTTGGTAAGTCTCACAACCCGGTCACCATCGGTTCATTGATAGCTCTGGCTGAACAACACGGGTGGCGGAGGTCGGTCACCTTTCATGTGCCGGAAGAGACCATCCATCATGCCGAGCGAAAAAAGCCACTGGAATGCGAGCACCCTTTCAATATCGATAATGTGGATTTACTGCGTCCGCCAGGGTATGCCGGCACGATCACCGAATGGATAAACGACCAGTGCCGATTTCCTCGTGAACGGCTGGCAGTGGCCGCAGCGCTGACGGCTCTAGGTAATATCATCGGGCTGCGCCACACGGACGACAAGGACGGGATCAGTGCAAACTTATTTGCTTTCTGTGTGGCTGACTCCGCCACTGGCAAGGAAGCGGTTCAAGAGGCGCTAGCGGAGCTTATGCGGGCGGCTGGCATATCTGGCGCCCTGCACGGCGGCATCAAGTCAGAGCAAGAGATAACCCGCAACCTCATTCGCCACCAAGCGGCGTTCTACTGCATCGATGAATTGGGTTTTCTGCTGGGCAAGATTGCCAACGCTGGCAAGTCCGGGGCGTCCTACCTTGAGGGCGTAATCGGCCTGCTCATGTCGGCATACGGCAAGGCCAATGGCCACCTGCTCATCAGCGGTGACGCCCACGAGGACATGAAGAACGCCATTCTGCGCGACATTGCCAACTGCAAAACCAAGATGAGCGAGAACGAAGACCCGGATGGCGCATATGCCCGTAAGAAAGAACGCCTTGAAGCCATCCTGTCCGAGTTCAGCTTGGGCCTGAAGCATCCGTTTCTGTCGATGATAGGTTTTACCACCCCCGTCACGTTTGACGGATTGGTGACCTATGAGCAGGCAACCAACGGTTTCGTGGGGCGGTCACTCATCGTGCGCGAGCCGGAAAGCAACCCAAAACGCAAGCGGGGTTTCACCGGTAAACGCAAACTTGATCCGTATATGGCTGCCCGCATCAAGCAGCTGCATAGCCCTGGAGAGCATAACCCGGACGCTGCCGAACGGGTGGAATATTATGGGGACAAGATACGCATACCAAGCGAGCAAAAAGCAAAGGACATGCTTGATGCGGTGGCAGACTGGATCGAGGCATACGCCGAGGAGCAGAAGGGAAAGACTGGCCTTGAGGCCATCGTGCGACGTGGGTATGAGATGTGCGCCAAGATAAGCCTGATACTGGCCGCACCGGAAGGCCTGCGCACCGCTGAGCATGTCCGGTGGGCCTATGCCATGATGCGCCACGACATCGATAACAAGATAATGCTTGCAATGGAGAACATCAGCAGCCAGTCTGACCGCCCTGACGCCATGCGGGATGCTCTGAGAACCAGGGTGCTGATGAAAGCCGGGGACGACGAAGGGGAGCCAATGAGCGTTATCAAGCAGAGGGCAAGTAGTAAGCGGTTTACCAAGGAGGATGTAGAGGCCATGGTTAGCCACTTGGTGGAGTTGGGCGAGATGGAAGAGATTGAGCGAACCGCGCCCAATGGACGAGTGACCACCAGATACCGCGCAAAGAGTTGACCGCCACAAGCGACCATGCCATAGTGAACGTGAGCCCCAAAGTTGGGGCTCTTGCTGTATATGGGGCGTTGATTATTATCAATTTTATAGGCATCGTTATTAAAAAATAATCACGCAACCCTTTGATATCATTGAACATTATCAAAATTATGAAAATTATGAGCTTTTCGGAAATGAGCTGAGCGGGTATCGCCGAAAAAAATCTAATAATATTCATAAAATTGATAATTATCATGCAAATCAACAAGTTAGGCGTTACCGGACATAGTAACGAACTAATAAAATTGATAAGCATCAAAAAACCGCCATTCGGCGGTTTATGAATCCCTAACCCTCATTAACTTTCTATCTAAAGAGATATTAATCTTTATATATATAGCCTAAAGGCTTATAAGGCTTATGGCCTACTCAGTATGGCATGTTAAGTGGCGGTGATGCAATAGGTTAAATGAGGTTTTTTGCTTATTGTTTTTGTGACACCGGTCACAGTAACCCACCACCGAAACGCCTACTATGAACCCATCGACAACACGGAGGGGCAAACCATGAAAGACTACAACTATCACCGACACGTGCCGGCACCAACCAAGACCACCAAGCGCGACATCATAGAACTGGTTATCTGCGGCATCATGTTCGGCGCAGCAGCAGCAGGTGCATTGCTGGCAGCACTGGTATGGGGGGCATGAGCATGAACTACGACCTGAACGATCTCAGCAAGCTGACCGTCCTGGCAAGCACAATGAGCCAGCTGGCGACTGAGTTATCTATGCTGAACATCTACTCCGACAACAAACAGGCCGTAGAAGGCCGTGAGAGCGAGCTGGAGAGATTGTTTAGCGAGATCCATGGAATCATGCTGGGTGACATGCGGGGTGCGACAGAGGGCGTTACAGAGCCCGCAAGGGAAGGTGGGGTTGAGTGTAGGTTTATGCCTAGCAAATACATCAGGTACGACGAGATGATCTTGGATATTGGAAAGTGTCGGGCTGATGAGCGATTGAGTAGTTTGGTTAATAGGGATGATGTGCACCTCAAAATCGTTAACGGCAAACAGTGGGACTACGAGTTCATTGATGAAATGGAGGGCGCACAGTGAGCTTGAGCGCATATTACGCAACGCTGGCAGCTAGACACCAGGCTGACATCGACAAAGCAGACGCCGCAGAAGAATGGATCCTCAACCGCGCCGCCGAGCTAATGGACAACCTGACCGACGACGAGCTGGGCGATGTCATGGCCGGCATGGATGGTGATAAACTGGACGGCATTATCCGCCGGGCGTTTCAGCGGGACGCAGAATTCAGAATGGCTGCGTACGATTACTGCTACAGGGAAGCGGAGCAGGACTATGAAAGCAAGCAATAGACAAGAGGCCCTAGACTGGGGCCTCCCAACCTACAACACGGGAGAGCCGTGCGCTAACGGGCACGAGGGGCCGCGATATACGTCTAGCGGCTCGTGCGTGGAGTGCACTAGTGAGCGGGGTGCAATACGCAAACCCCGTACGCGGGGCAACTTGGCTAAGAGTGTCAGGGTGAATCATGACGAGCTGGCTTACATGAAAGAGCTACAGGAAGCAGAGAGGGAGGTGTGGGATGAGTAGTGAAACTAAGTGGACAGAGGGGCCATGGGTAATGGACTGTGATTATATCGTTGGGAATGATCAGGATGTTGATTATGAAAACGTTTGTATAGTTGGTGGGTGTAAGGAGCATAAAGCAAACGCTC
>JAWWBW010000076.1:0-12407 GCA_033720775.1 Oleiphilaceae bacterium
ACCTGTCCGCCTGTTTCACCGTCAAAGTTATTCGGGGTCCAGGTGTCGCCGTTACTGAATTCCAAACGAAAAGGTTCGTTCTCAAGCGCCGTCATCAGGTGATAGTTCTCAGGCTGACTCAAGGCAGTTAAAAAGATCGCCGGTTTGATCAGTGAGCCCACCGGCCGGGAAGCATCCAGCGCACGATTGAAGCCCTGATAACGCGGGTCGCGATCACCCAATACGGCGGCGACTTCTCCCGTCCCCACGCCGCTGACCACCGCGCCGATCTGCAAGGCTTCATCCTGCCGGCTTGCCAGTACGGCACTGGCAGCGCGCTCCAGACTCTCCTGTACCTGCGGATCGAGTGTGGTGTAGATCTTCAGGCCTTCACTGCGCAAGTCTTCATCGTCGTATTCATCTCGCAGCTGGCGTTTGACCAGTTCCATAAAGGCCGGGTAACGGTCCTGCTGAAAGCGCGGTTTGGCCACCACACCCAGCGGCATGGCCGACCAGGCTTCATAGGCCCCCTCGGCGATGTAGCCATTCTCCATCATGAGCTTCAGCACCAGATTACGCCGTTCTAATGCCCGCTCAGGGTAGCGCCGCGGATTGTAATAACTTGGCCCCTTGATGATGGCCACCATCAATGCCAGCTCGTGCAAATCACATTCGTTCAGAGGCTTGCCAAAGTAAAAGCGACTGGCCATGCCGAAACCATGGACCGCGGTATTACCCGCCTGCCCCAGAAAAATGTCATTGAGATAGGTTTCGAGAATGTCTTCCTTGCTGTAATGGGCCTCCAGCATAAGCGCCATGGCAGCTTCATTGGCTTTGCGCCATAACGAGCGTTCGCGACTCAGGTAAAAATTCTTTACCAGTTGCTGCGTGAGTGTGCTGCCCCCCTGTACTACACGCCCCGCGCGTACGTTCACCCACATGGCGCGCGCGATGGCCATGGGTGAAACACCCCAGTGATCAAAAAAATCTCTATCTTCGGTTGCCAGCAAGGCGGCAATCAGTAACTGAGGCATGGCGTCGTAACGCAAAACCTCTCGTTCTTCCTGACTCGCCGGGTAAATACCCCCAATACGCAAGGGCTCAATGGTAGTGAGTCCGATACCAGGCTGATCCTGACTCTCAAGACCAACAATCACGTCATCACGCACACTCAGCGAAAGCCGTAAATCCTGTTGCTGCCCCTCAGGCAAGCTATGCGCGCGCCGCCAGATATCGATGCGTTCCCCTTGGGTGCGATATTGTCCTGGCCCCGTGAGATGGCTCACCGAGCGATAATTGAGCAGCGCCAGCTCCTTATATAACAGCGCCGCATTCAGCGCGCGCCCTTCGTATAGCTCTAGCGCGCGGGCATAAACCTGTGCTGGTAAGGCCCAGCGTTTGCCTTCAAATTTGTAGCGCACCTGCGCGTCGAGATAAATCAGCCACGCTACGGCTAAGACCGATAGCACACCGATGACTTTCCACAAAAGGGCGTGACGATACCAGGGGTGAGCGTGTTGCGATGACGACATAGGCGATGAAGTATTCCTGATTGCGCTAGACTATGCTCTGTCCATTACGCGAAATGACTTACGTTAATTGTGTTCATTCGGAGAAAACGTGCACGATACACTGATTCAAAGTCTGCTCAAGGCTGAATGCTTTCCGCATCCCTGCGCTCAAACAGAGCTGATCGAAACCCATATATCCTGGATTATTCTGACGGGCGACTTTGCCTACAAAATAAAAAAACCCGTGAATCTGGGTTTTCTGGATTTTACGTCATTGGCGCAACGGAAGCAGTATTGTGAAGCCGAATTAAAGTTGAATGCACGCGCTGCCCCCGAAATCTATGTGGGGCTGGTAGCCATTGGTGGTCGCCCTGAAGCCCCAAGCCTAAACGAAAACGACGCCGAGGATGCCTTCGAATACGCCATCAAAATGCATCAGTTCGAGCAACAGCATCTATTTAGCGAACTCTGCGAAAGCGGGCAACTACAGCGCGAACACATTGACCAGCTGGCAGACAAGGTAGCGGCCTTTCATGAGCAAGTGAAAGTGGCGGGCACGCAAAGCCCTTATGGCGATCCCGAGCAGATAATTACGCCCATGCGCCAGAACTTCAGTCAGATTCGCGAACTGTTGGAGAGCGAACGAGACAGCATTCCGGCAACGTGGCTCATGCAACTGGAGCAGGTTGAAGCCTGGACTGAAAGCACCTTCGAACGCCTGCGTGGTCTACTGCTCCAGCGGCAGCAAGAGGGCTTCGTGCGTGAATGCCATGGCGACCTGCACCTCGGCAACATTACCCTGTTCCGCAACCACGTAACCCTGTTCGATTGCATAGAGTTTAATAATGATTTTCGCTGGATTGATGTGATCAGCGATATCGCGTTTCTGTTTATGGATTTGGAAGACCATCAGCAACCCGCGTTCGCCAATCGTCTGCTCAACAATTATCTGGAACAAACCGGTGACTATGCCGGTCTGCGCCTGCTTGGCTTTTACAAAGCCTATCGTGCCGTGGTGCGAGCCAAAATCGCACTCTTTACGCTGCGCGGCATGGCAGATGATCAAACCACCCGAGATCAGCTTTGGATGCGCTACCAACGTTATATGGACTTGGCCGAAAGCTGCAGTCATCTGCCTAATCGCATGGTTTTGACCATGCATGGTCTGTCAGGAACCGGCAAAAGTACCGTTGCCATGCGGCTCGTGGACCGTCTCGGCATGGTACGCATTCGCTCCGATGTAGAACGCAAACGGCTCCTGCAGGTGGATGCCCACAGTCACCCCGAAGGTGCGTTGGCGCAAAAGCTGTACAGCCCCGACCTGACCCACAAAACCTACGAAAAACTCGCGGAACTGACCGAACACATCCTCGATGCGGGTCTATCAGTGATTGTCGATGCCACCAACCTCAAACACTGGCAACGGGCCCGCTTGCAAGCTGTGGCCGACAGCCGCGGCGTGCCGCTATGCATCGCCTATTGTCAGGCCAGCATGTCAGTCATTAAGCAATGGATACAAAAACGCCTGCGCGAAGACGAGGACGTGTCAGATGCTCATCTCGGCATCGTGGATAAACAGATTGCCGGGCGTGATCCACTGGATCGCGAAGAGCTCAAACAAACTTTTATTATCCACAGCAATATTATCGAAGAAACCAATGAACTGGTGGGCGAGATACGCAAACGCTTCTTCAACCCTTAGCGGTAAAAGAAATCAGTCGTCATCTATAAAGGGTTGGGAGGACAGCGCGACGGCTAGACAGCGCTGAGCGATCACATTGCATGACCGCCAAACTAAAAAGCGGTGTATTTACACCGCAAGATCGTTGATGGTTTCTAGGCTTTCAACCTGATGCATATCGGCCAAAGGCTCACGCAGACGCGTTTCGTGATTCATGCGTACCGAGCCATGATAAATGGCACGACACTCGCCTGGGGCTGTCATCTGGCACTGGCTTAAAGCCGCTTGCATGGCATCCTGGGAGTTTTCGAAGGGACCCTTGAACTGCCGGTTTTCCAAATAGAAAAACCCTTTCTCAACGTCTTCAGATACGGTGATGATCTCATCGATTGGCATGTTTTCAGACATAGTGATTGCTCCAAGTTTTTATAATTGTTCTGGACCGCGAAAAAGAACTTAGCACTTCCTTTTGTAAAAATCCAAGTCCCTTGGAACAGTTTTTTTCGACCTCTGGAACCGCAGTGATTGAAGCGGGCCAGAAGAACCTCCAGAACAGTTTGAATTTATTAGCAATTCAGTGCAGCGACTGGCCACTTAAATGCTGTAATAATTTTTCTCCGGCCATGCGCAGGTCGTCACGATACTCTTTTTCGAGACGAAAACGCTCTTTATCCAGTTTGCGAATCCATTTTTTATCGGCATCTTTACGCGCCTGATGGGTCGGCATGTGCTCCAAACGGGCATACATTTCGTTGAACACCGCAAACCCTGGCTGCTGATGCAAATCTGGATCGTAATTATCGATGAGTACTTTCAGCCGAATACAGGCTTCAGACAACTCCACCTGATCATCCAGCATGGTGCGAGCAATGACTTCGAGGCTCTCGCGCATGCGGCCCTGATAGGCTTGCATCTCGGCTTCCTGGCTGGCCTGCCGCTGGGCTATTTCGTTCTGCACGCTGCGAATCTGGCGCAGGGTGCGCACGATGTACACCGCCAGACCAACGATCATCAAACAACCCGTAAAGATGGCGATATACAGCCAGGAATCACTCATACTCTATCCGCTTTTGTCATGCGCGAAGCCGGAGTATACCCCAATTTTTTGTCGTCGCGACTGAATTATTTAGTCCAGCTTTGGCCTGGCCCGATCGATCAGACCCGCACAATCTATACCCCTAGGCAGCGTACCGTAAACCCAGCCGCTGTTTTGTGGGTCGAGGCGCGCGGCACAATAGTCAGCAGCCACCTGCTCCTCGCCATATTGCAGCAAGGTCGATGCCTGTACCGCCAATGCCAGACGCTCAACGATGCGTCGCGAACGGTACTCAATGTCGGACTGATCGGCGAATTCCTGCTGTACCAGATCAAGCCAGTTGTCCATCAAAGGGTGTTTGCCCTGGGCACGGTGAAGCTCATTCATCACCGCCTCAAAACTCTCCGGGTTGCGCTGCATAGCACGCAGCATATCGAGACACTGTACATTGCCACTGCCCTCCCAGATTGTATTGATCGGCGATTCACGAAACAGTCGTGGCATGATCGAGTCTTCCATCACTCCAGAACCACCAATGCATTCCATCGCCTCATAGCTGTGGCCAGGTGCCCGTTTGCAGATCCAGTACTTGCCAATAGCTGTTCCCATGCGTACCAGGTTTCTTTCGTGCGCGTCGTCACTGTTATCCAAAGCGCGCGCCAAACGCATAGTAAAAGCGAGACCCGCTTCGTTTTCGAGAATCAGGTCAGCCAATACATTTTGCATCAGCGGTTGTGCGGTCAGTTTTTTACCAAATGCCTCGCGATGCGCGCAGTGATGTGTAATCTGTGCGATGCCCTGGCGCATCAGCGCAGACGAACCAATCATGCAATCAAAGCGGGTCATGGCAACCATCTCAAGAATCGCCGGAATACCCCGCCCTTCTTCACCAACCAGCCAGCCTAGTGCGCCGCGCAACTCGGTTTCGCTCGACGCGTTCGAGACGTTGCCCATTTTGTTTTTGAGACGCTGAATCTGCAGCGGGTTTTTGGTGCCATCTGGTCGCCAGCGCGGTACCAGAAAACACGACACGCCGCTTTCGGTCTGCGCCAACACCAAAAAGGCATCACACATGGGTGCCGAAACAAAATACTTGTGCCCCACCAGCTCATAAAGTTGACCACTGCCACCCTTGCCTAACGGGTAGGCACGCGTACTGTTCTGACGCACATCCGAGCCGCCTTGCTTCTCGGTCATGGCCATGCCAATGGTGACGCTCTCTTTTTCGGTATGACAGACATTACGCGGATCATAGGCCCGGTGCAGTATTTTACTGGCCCATTCGTTATAGAGATCGGGTTGCCGGCGCAAGGTAGGGATAGCCGCCGAGGTCATGGTAATGGGACAACCATGGCCGGCCTCGATCTGCGTCATCATGTAACTCTTGGCCGCCCGCGCCACCTGCGCGCCACTGCGCGGAAAAGACCAATGTGAGGCATGTATACCTTCTTTCATCGACAAGGCCATGCACTGGTGATAGGCGGGGTGAAAGCGGACTTCGTCCACCCGCTGACCATAACGATCGTGAGTGAACAGCTCCGGTTTATTGGCGTTGGCCTGAAAACCCCACTCAATGACTTCGGACGAGCCACATACAGCACCAAAACGCATCAGGTCGGCTTCGGCCCAATCGGCACCAAAGCGTCGCACAGCCTGCTTCAGGGCAACATCTTCACCGTACACGTTGTAGTTTTCGAGCGGCCTTGGGAGATTGCGTACTTCGTGCGTTTCTGCCCAAAAACGATTACTGGGCTTGAAGCCGGTATCGCCTGCAAGTGTTTCAATGGATGCCCTGGCTTGACTCATGCGGTTTCTCCTATGGTCAATCGCCTTCGATGCATCCCTGTTCTGTGCTCGACCAATAAAGTGAATATAGATTCATTTCTTTTGAATTCAAGCATGATCCGGGGTAATAGTCAATTGTGTAGAGATTCGCTACACTAGCCGCGCCACCCATCAATTCGTACAAAACATTCTGATAAAATGCCTTGGTGCACATCGTATACTCAGGCATAGAAAAACAAGGAATAGCGATCTAAATGGCTTACCGCCCCACTGAAAAAACCGAAGCGCACAAACGCGCACGCAATCAGCAACTACTGGAATCAGCCATAAAAGTGGTCGCACGAGAGGGGTTTCAGGCGCTTACCATTTCTGCGGTGGCTGAAGAAGCCAATGTTGCCACTGGCACTGTGTACAAATACTTTGAAAGTAAAGCGGCGCTCTGCACTGAGGTATTTCGTGCCGGTTCAGGGCGCGAAGTGGAGCAGGTACAGGCGGCAGCTTTTCCCCGTGCACGCAAATCCTGCATGGAGCGCCTGCGGGACGCCATTACCATCTTCGCAGAGCGGGCAATTGCAGGCCACCGACTCGCTTACTCCCTGATCGCAGAACCGGTGGACCCTATGGTTGAAGCCGAGCGCCTCAAATACCGCCATGCTTATGCGGGTATCTTTTCAAGCCTGATAGAAGAGGGGATAGAACGCAAAGAGTTTGCCCCGCAAGACCCCGTAGCAAGTGCGGCCGCCATTGTAGGGGCCTTGGCCGAAACCCTGGTGGGTCCATTGGGTATTGGTGCGCCCGCCTCGGGCAAGTTTGACCAAACGCAATTAATCGACAGCATCACTACCTTTTGCTTAAAAGCGGTGCGCGCCTAAAGCCTAAGCTGCATCAGCCGACAACTCAAAACTGGCCGCCACCGGGCGACGCGACCCAGGCCGATCAATCGGTGTAACAACCAGGTTCTGCGGCAGACATGGCTGCATCAGCGGCATAAATTCCGACACATCCTTCGCGCTGCCATCGAGCCAGGCCGTGATCAGTTCGGGCCGCGACTGCGGCAAAATCAATGGTTGCGATTTTGGATGAATCGTCTGCATGCGCGGATGACCTGGCAGCGTAATAATGGCAGTTGAGAGCCGCCACTCGCCACTATCATGATCAAGCCATTGGCGATAGACGCCCCCCAGTGCCAAGGCCTGCTCTTTACCATCCAATTGATAGTAATGCTTCCTGTCTCCCAAACCTTCGACAAACCCCGAGACGGGGATAATGCAGCGTTGACTGCGAAACGGCTGGAACGATGCAGAGCGTGGCACGTTTAGTTTGTCACTGCGACAATTAAACGACGCATAGCGATAATTGGGCTTGAGAGTCTTCGGATCCAGTAGCAACCACCATACTGCCTCGTCGAGGCGCCGCTCGCCTTCACTTTCTCGCACAATGGATAACCGGGCACCCGGTGCAATATCAGGAGAAATACGTGGCTTCCTGCCATCGAGCCCCAAACTGCGCATCAGCGCCTGCGTAAACTTATCGTCATTCACATTCACGCGGCCGCACATCGCTACTTCGCCCCATCCACCAGGTAGATACGTCCGCTATCGGTACCAAAGTAGACACGCCCGGCTGCATCTTCGAGCAAAGAACGCACACGCTCGCGCTGATCTTCAAACCAGCGTTGTTCACGCAGCACCTTGGCCTGCGTTGCATGTAACTTCAGTTGATTAATGTGCGTGAGTTTCAAAGCACCCGCTAGCAAGGAGCCCTGCCATGCACTAATGCGACTGCCACGGTAAAGCAGCAAACTTCCGGGTGCGATAGACGGGTCATAATAATATGCGGGCTGTTCCATTCCAGGTTTCGACGTCGCCTCGCCTACCGCCAGGGGGGCCCAATATTCTTTACCGTAAGAAATCACAGGCCATCCGTAATTGCGCCCCGGTAACACCAGATTCAGCTCGTCGCCGCCACGAGGCCCATGCTCCATTAACCACAATCGCCCGGTTTGCTCGTCGTACACCAAGCCCTGCGGATTGCGATGTCCATAGCTGTATATTTCGGGCAAGGCACCGGCGCGCGAAACAAAAGGGTTGTCATCCGGCACACTGCCATCGAGCTTTAGCCGCAACACACTGCCCGCGTGGTTGGTCAGATCTTGCGCCCAATCTCGTTCACCGCGATCCCCTACACCGAAATAGACGTGCCCTTGTTGATCGAAGGCAATGCGGCTACCAAAGTGACGACCGCCATCCGACACAGCCCGCGTCACCAGTAGATCTTGCCAGTCTTGCAATTGCAGCTTATCGAGACGCGCTCGCGCCAAGACCGTGGTGAACCCGTCAGCAACCTGCTTGGTATAAGTGATGTACAGCCACTGTGCAGGCCCTTGCTGCCAATGCTGGGGAGGATAGGCGCGCACATCGAGTAAACCTCCCTGCCCCTGAACACCCACCCGGGGCAATCCGCTCACGCGCTCGAGTCGATTATCTGGCTGATGCCAGCGCAGCAGCGCTCCGCCTCGCTCGGTAATCAGCACAGTTTGTTTGTCCCACCAGGTCATACCCCAGGGCACGCCCAGGCCATCGAGGACCACAGTGGCACGGGGTGACGCGTTCACCGGCGACACCATCACCATGAGCGCAACAAAAACTGCCACAGATCTCATTTGCATGGGCGACCTCATGCGTTGCTATGCATTTTGCTGTTCGATACTGGCAAGAGTGGCCTCCGGCACAGGATCCAGTTTGGGCGGCAAACGCACTTTAAAGCAGGTCTGCCCGGGGCGGCTGACAAAACCAATCTGACCACCATGTTTGTCTACAATACGCTTGCAAATGCCCAAACCCAAACCACTGCCTTCGCCTGCCGGTTTGGTGGTGAAGAAGGTTTCAAAAATTCTGTGCTGCACCGACTCCGGAATCCCCTCTCCCGAATCACGAATTTCGACCAGGACCCAGCCATCTTCATCAACTTCTGTGTTGATTCGCAGCTCCCCTTTATATTTCATCGCATGGAGTGCGTTATGAATCAGATTGGTCCACACCTGATTAAGCTCATCGGGATAGGCCTCGATCTCAGGCAAGTCACCATAGCTTTCGACCAACTCGCAACCCTGTTTGAGCATGTTGTGATACAACACCAGTACGGTCTGAATCCCCTGATTGACGTTCGTACTCAGTGGCTGCCCGCTCTGATCCCGATGCGTAAAATGCTTGAGCGCAAAAACCACCTTGGAAGCACGACCAATTGCGGTGCGAATCGTTTCGCTTTGCCGTGCAATACCGGTCAGGCGATGGGCCAGTTGAATGGCACGCGGCGCGTCATCAACAGCAAGTCGCGGCACCAGCTGCTCAAGGGACTCACTCAGGTTCATTTCCACCAGCATATCCGCCATGTCTGGCGCCTGATCCCCGAATAAGGGCTCCAGCTGTCTTAAGGCCTCTCGCCGCAAACGGCGCTCTTCGCGTGTACTGAGATGGCCAGCCACACTTGCCTGGTCGACGAGTTCAGCAAACAATTGCTGCAAGGCAGGTGAAGCATTCTCAAGAAATTCCGGCAAAGTATGGCAAAAACCTTCGAAATCTTTTGAAGTGTTGCCAACCGACGCCTGAATCGCACCAAGTGGCGTATTGATCTCATGCGCAATACCGGCGATCAACTGCCCTAAAGCGGCCATTTTTTCGGAATGAATCAGTTGCTGCTGGCTCTCCTCGAGATGTCGCAGGGCCTTTTGTAAGGCTTTATTTTTCTTGTTGAGTTCTTGAGTGCGTTCACTCACCCGGTATTCGAGCGTGAGGCTGTAGTCTTCCAATTGTTTGTAGCTGTGCTCAAGTCGCGCAGCCATATCAATAAAATTCTGTGTCAGCACGCCAATCTCGTCGCTACTGGATACTGCCAGCTCACGTGCCACATCAAACTCTCCGTCAGCCAATGACCGGGTTTTATCGGTCAACTGTTTTACCGGGGCAATAATACGCCGCGTTAGCTGCGTCAGTATCAGCACAGCAAAAACCGCCGTGGCAATCGCGATATAAAAGGTGGTGCGGGCGAGCGAGGCTAATTGCTGCTCACTGCTGGTCTGCGCCTCATGCAAAGAGCGCTGCAAAGTTTTGAGCGAATAAACCAGATGCAGCTCACCCCATAGCGATTCGCCCAAGTGAATGGGCCACTGATACTCGACGTATTGATACTGCGCGGTGGGTGATACCAGTTTCTGAGACAGGCTTTCACCCTCTTTGAGAAAGAGGGTGCGCTCCGCTTGCACGGGTTCTTCCGTCTCCTTTACGGTGTTCACATAGACCGTGGCGTTATTATCCAGCACCTTGATCAGCAACAGTTCTGTGGAATTGCGCACGGCTTCTTCCAGTTTGAGCGACAAGGCATAAAAGTTGTACGAAGCAATGTCTTCGGCAACCACCCGCTCCAGCGTCTGCGCCTGCAATAGGGCGCGCTGGTGCAGGTTCTCTTGCATCAGCAGACTGCGTTTGGACAATTCCTCGTCAAAAGCCACACGCTGCAGCGTCAACTGAAGATAAGTGTGCACACCTACCGTCACCAAAATGAAGCTGGCAAATATGATTAAAAGCTTGGCGCGAATTCCCATCGTGTTCGTGCATCAGTTCAGGGTAAGCAGCATATGGCTATTGCTCCGCTATCTGGTCCCGTCCCTGATGCTTAGCTCCATAGAGCGCCTTATCGGCGCGAGTCATGGCACCACTGATACCCCGTTCCTGGGCTTCAACAGCGCTTAAACCAATACTGACAGTCACTGACACCTCATGACCATGGGTGACGACGACTTTGGCCGCCACTGCGCGACGCAAGCGCTCACACAACTCGCGCCCTTCTTCAAGCTGGGTTTCTGGCATCACGATGGCAAACTCCTCGCCACCAACACGCCCCACCACATCATGACTACGCACATTGTCACGCAACATACGGGCTACAATGCGTAATACCTCATCACCGACCACATGTCCGTATTGATCATTCACCTCTTTAAAATGGTCCACATCGAGCATGGCGATGACGGTAGGCCGTTGATAGCGATAAGCACGGGCCACCTCCTGATCCGCGCGCTCAAAAAAGCAGCGACGATTCGTTAAGCCCGTAAGTTCATCCGTTGTCGCATAAAATTCGAGTTCACGATTAAGGCTCTGCAGCGATTCGTTCTGCTTTTCTTGCAGTCTCAACGCTTCATTCAGCGCTTCAGTACGGGCGGCCACTTCTTCTTCAAGGGTTGCACTGTGGGCCTCGAGCGCCTCGTGGTATGAAGCCAGTCGTAACATGCCGGTCAGGCAATGAGCAATGGCCTGCAGAAAAGCATAAAAACTCTCGGCAAACTCACTGCGGTACGCGTACTCCAGAAACAGCAAACCCAACACTTTATCATCCAAAAACAAGGGCAGCTTAACCACCTGCAGGCCATTTGCATTGGAGGTCTGGCAGACTTGAATATGGTAGGCGCCTTGCTCTGATACATCTAGCCACTCGTCCGAAATCTGTAACTCACCATGTCGCGTCAGGCATTGCCACCGCCCTGTCTCATTAGAGACCTGCTTGTCAGAGAGATACAGGGCACCGGCCTGATGCCCCTTAAAATCAGGAGCTGCCAACAGAAATCCCAGAGCCTTGGTCATCTGTGCCTGTGTGCTTTCAGGTTGCAACGCCAGCTGCAGCACCTCATTCACTATTTGTTGGTAAGCATTTTGACGTCGCAACGACGCCGTCTGCACATATTTATCCAGTGCCGACCGGACCGTCATGACCAGATCTTCTTCCTGCCAGGGTTTAGACAGATACCGATATAAGCCCGCCGTATTAAGCGCCTTGCCTACCGATTCAGCCGTAGCCTGCCCGGTCAGCATAATGCTCAGGGTGTCGGGCAGCTGCGCTTTAATGTGTGCCAGCACCGCATCGCCGTACATGCCAGTCATGATCTGATCCGCAATCACCAGTGGCAATGAAATACCCTGCTCACATAACTCAGCGACAATTTCCAGGGCTTCTTCACCCGATTCGGCGACCTCAATGCGATAGCCTTCGCCCAGACCATGCCTGAGTTGGTTTTTTAATGCGTCCAAAATGATTCTTTCGTCGTCTATACACAGTATGACGGGCTTAGCCATTATGCCTCCAATGCCTGACTAATCACTTGTATCAGATCATCCCGCTGCCAGGGTTTAGATAAACAGGCGACCAACTTAGCCTGCTCTTTTGCTCGTTTGATCGCGTCTTCTTCTGCATGCCCGGTGAGCATGATTTTAACGACAGAGGGATAGCGCTCATGCACTTTAATTAAAAAACGATCGCCCCGAGTCTCGGGCATGAGCCAATCGGAAATCACTACCGCCAGTGGCTCATTGCGCCGTTCAAGGTCGGCAATGACTTCCCAGGCTTCCTCAGCACTCTGCGCCAA